>CAZRXE010000639.1:0-8690 GCA_964603695.1 uncultured Heliomicrobium sp. | reverse complement strand
TGCGATTGCACGAACTGGCGCGGCGCGGCGAAACAATCGAGCGCCAACCAATCGAAATCGAGATCAAGGAAATTGAGTTGCAAGCCGATGGCTCGCGCTCCCCGGAGTTTTCGTTTCGCGTGGTGTGTTCTTCGGGAACATACATTCGCACGCTGGCCGAAGACATCGGCAAGCAATTGGGCGTGGGTGCCCATTTGACCGCGCTGCGCCGGACGCGCACCGGCGATTGTCGTTTGGCGCAAGCCATGACTTTGGAGCGATTGGCAGAATTGGCCGAAGCCGGGCGCGTCGGCGAAGCTTTGATTCCGATGGCGGAAGCGGTGAACCTGCCGGAAATCCGTCTCAACGCAGAGGAATGCCGGGCCATCGCTCACGGCCGCTCGATCTGGCGGCGCGAAGATCGCCAGACGGGAACGCTGGCCAAACTCTGCGATGGCGTAGGGCAGTTGCTGGCCATTGCCGAATACGACGCGCACCGCACTATGTGGCAACCGCGCGTGGTGATGACTGCGCCGTAATTTGTTGCTCCGGCGGGTTGTGGCTACAATGGCTGCGCTTTTTCAATGCCAACCTGTTCATAGCGCGGTGCAAAACATCTGGGCGGGTTTGGATTCCATTCTTCCCCTTGAATTCGCAGTGAAAGTTTTTTGATGGTGGCGGAGCACTAGGATGCCTAAACAGGTGAGGTACGTCTACGAATTCGGTCCTTTCCGTCTGGACTCGGCGGAGCGATTGCTGGCGCGCGGTGATCAACTTCTATCTTTGACGCCGAAGGCGCTGGATACGCTGATTGCGCTGGTCGAACACAGCCGCCACATTGTAACCAAAGAAGAATTGATGAATCAGGTCTGGCCGGACATTTATGTCGAAGAGACCAATCTGGCGCAACACATTTCGATGCTTCGCAAAGTGTTGGGCGAACGCGAAGATGGCGGCCAATACATCGAAACCGTTCCCAAACGCGGCTATCGTTTCGTGGTTGCGGTCAAAAAGATCAAACACCTGCCAACCGAAGCCAGCCAAAATCTACGCGTGAGTTCAGCCGAACGCGTCGGGGAAAAGAAATCGCCGCTGGCCAGCGACGGTTATGTGGAGACTTCGCTGCCGTCATCCTGCGCTCAGTCGAATCAAAGCGGCGTTTCCATCAAACCGGGAATGAGGTTGGGGCGCTACGAAATTCTGTCGCTGCTGGGCGCTGGCGGAATGGGGCAGGTTTATCTGGCGCGCGACACGCAATTGGAACGCAAGGTGGCGCTCAAACTGCTGTCGGAAAAATACACTGAAAACAGCGACTGGCTGCGCCGCTTCCTGCGCGAAGCCAAAGCCGCCAGCTCGCTCAATCACCCGAACATCATCACCATTCACGAAGTCGGCGAAGTGGACGGCATTCACTACATCGCCACCGAATACATCGAAGGCCGCACGCTGCGCCAGCAAATGATTGCCGGGCGAATGAAGACACTTTCCGCCGTCAATGTCGCCACGCAAATCGCCAGCGCGCTGGCTGCCGCGCACGCCGCCGGCATTGTCCATCGCGACATCAAACCGGAAAACCTCATGGTGCGGCCGGACGGTTACGTGAAGCTGCTGGATTTCGGGCTGGCCAAACCGATGAAACATTCGCCGCTGCGAACGGAAACCAGCAGCGTCTCGCGTCTCAACACGGATCCGGGAATCGTCATGGGAACGGTGAATTACATGTCGCCGGAACAGGCGCGCGGGCTTTCGATTGATCCGCGCAGCGACGTATTCAGCCTGGGCGTGGTGCTTTACGAAATGATGACCGGACGCGCGCCCTTTGAAGGTTCAACCACCAGCGACGTGATCGTGGCGATTCTTGACCGCGAGCCTTTACGCCTGTCGCAAAGCTTGAACGACATTCCGGCGGAGTTGGAACGCATTGTCGGCAAGGCCCTGCGCAAAGACCGCGACGAACGCTACCAGACGACCAAAGACCTGCATCTGGATTTGAAAAGTTTGCAGCGCGAAATCGAAATCCGCTCCCGCTTCGGCGATTCGTGGCCGCACGAAATAAAAGCCGAAAAGAATTCGGACGAAAAAGAAACTCCGGCACATCCGGTGATTCCCACCGCTGCCGTTCGCAAACACACTGCGGAATCCGAAGCCGATTTTGAAATTCCCGAAGTTCGCTATGCGCGCAGCGGCGAAGTCAACATTGCCTATCAAGTGATCGGCGATGCGCCGCTTGATCTGGTCTTCGTGATGGGCTGGATTTCGCATTTGGAATATTTCTGGACGGAAGCCTCCTTCGCGCGCTTTCTGCGGCGACTGGCCGGATTCTCGCGCGTCATCCTGTTCGACAAACGCGGCACAGGGCTTTCAGACCGCGTGCCGCTGGATCAATTGCCTACGCTGGAACAGCGAATGGACGACGTGCGCGCGGTGATGGAAGCCGTAGGCTCTGAGCGCGCCGTGCTGTGTGGCGTTTCGGAAGGCGGGCCGATGTGCAGCTTGTTCGCCGCGACTTATCCTGAAAAAACCATCGCGCTGGTGATGATTGCCAGTTATGCGAGACGGTTGAGAGGCGAAGGTTATCCCTGGGGGCCGACGGAGGCCGAACAGGAAAAGTTTTTTGAAGTGATTCGCAATCAATGGGGCGGCCCCGTCGGGTTGGAAGTGCGCGGGCCGAGCGTGGCCAACGATCCGGTGTTTCGCGATTGGTGGGCGACGTATTTACGGCGCGGTGCCAGTCCCGGCGCGGCATTGGCGTTGACCAGGATGAATACCGAAATTGACATCCGCCATGTTCTGCCAACGGTGCGCGTGCCGACGGTCGTTATCCATCGCACCGGCGACAAATGCTTCAATATTGAAGAAGGCCGCTATCTGGCCGACAACATTCCCGGCGCGAAGTTCGCCGAACTGCCGGGCATTGACCACCTGCCTTTCGTCGGCGAGCAAGACCAGATTCTGGATGAAATCGAAGAGTTCCTGACCGGTGTACGCCACGCTTCGGAATTCGACCGAGTGCTGGCCACCGTGCTGGTGGCGCAGGTCGCGGACGGCCAGGCGACGAATCAACAATGGGATGACCTGCTTGCGCGCCATCAATCTTTCGTCAAAAAGGAAGTGGAACTGTTCAAAGGCCGCGCGGTTTCCGTCGCCGGCAATCGTCTGCTGGCGACCTTTGACGGCCCGGCGCGCGCCATTCGCGCGGCTTGCGCCATTCGCGGCTCGGCGCGCCGGCTCGGCTTGAAGCTGCAAGCCGGCCTGCACACTGGCGAATGCGACGTGCTGGGCGAAAGCGTCGGCGGAGTCGCCGTCGAAATCGCCACGGAGGTGGCCGCGCAATCCGCCGTTGGCGAAGTCCTGGTTTCCAGCACCGTCAAAGACCTGGTGGCCGGTTCCGGCATCAGTTTTCTTGAACGCGGCACGTTTGCGCTCAAGGATAATTTAGGCGAATGGCGATTGTTCGCGATTGACCGAGGGTAATGTCAGAGAATGGAAATGAGATATTCGATTGTCGTTCCGTTTCATAACGAAGAAGAAAATCTGCCGGAGCTTTACCGCCGTCTGACGCGCGTGATGGAAGACCTCGGCGATGATTACGAACTGGTTTTTGTTGACGACGGCAGCACGGACAAAACACATCAATTGCTGCGCGATATCTGCGCGCTCGATCCGCGCGTGGTCGGCTTGCGGTTGCGCCGGAACTTCGGCCAAACGCCGGCGCTCGCCGCCGGCTTCGATTGCGCGATGGGCGAAATCGTCATTCCGATGGACGGCGATTTGCAGCACGAACCGGAAGACATTCCGCGCCTGGTGGCCAAGCTGGAGGAAGGTTACGACATTGTCAGCGGCTGGCGGCAAAACCGACAGGATGGTTTTCTGCGCGCCTTTCCGTCCAGAATCGCCAACAAGCTAATGGCCAAAGCCTCGGGCGTGAAGATTCATGATTTCGGCACCACGTTCAAAGCCTATCGTCGCGAAGTACTCGAACGCATTCCGATTTACGGCCAAATGCATCGCTTTATCCCGGCCATGGCCAGCATCGAAGGCGCATTGATTGCCGAAGTTCCCATCGAAGACAAGCCGCGCGCTTCGGGCAAATCGCATTACGGTTTGTCGCGCACCTTCCGCGTCATGTTCGACATTCTGACCATCCGCTTCATTGTCCGTTACCTGTCACGCCCGCTGCACTTTTTCGGCAGCATCGGCGCGGTGATGATCGTGGTGGCGACTTTGCTGGCGGGCTGGCTGCTGCTGAAAAAGCTGCTCCTGCACGGAAACATCTTTATCGAAAATGGCCCGATGCTGCTTTTCGCGGCGGTCACCTTTTTGGCCGGATTGCAGTTCCTGGGCTTTGGTTTGCTGGGCGATTTGCTGGCCCGGCTGTATTACGCGCCGGAAAGACGCGACATTTATAACATTGCTCGCATCTATCGAGCCGAATTGCCAAAGGAAAAATTCGAGGAAAATCAACGATGAAAAAACTCTCCCTCTTGATTGGTTTGTCGCTGCTACTGTGCGGCTCGTTCACTGAACGAACACAGGCAATTGACGGAGCGGGCGTGACCGTCAGCTATCGGGCGAAGTCCGATTTCGCGCTGACCGCCGATCCGAATTCCGCCGCGTGGAAAAACATTCCCGGCGTCACTACCGACAAAGGGCGGCGCGGCGAAACTGTCCCGAACCATCGCACGGAAATCCGTTCGCAGTGGACGCCGAAAAATCTCTACCTGCTGTTCGTTTGCCCGTACGAAGAATTGAACTTGAAGTCGAACCCTTCGACGACGACGGAAACCAACAAACTGTGGGAATGGGACGTGGCCGAAGCCTTCATCGGTACCGATTTCAACGACATCAAGCATTACACCGAATTCCAGGTTTCGCCGCAGGGCGAATGGGTGGATTTGGACATTGACCGCAAACCCGACCCGCCCAAACACGACGTAAGTTGGAATTCCGGTTACGAAGTCAAAGCGCGAATTGATGCGGCCAAAAAAGTCTGGTTCGGCGAAATGCGCATTCCGATGGACAAGATTGATCGCCGCGCGCCAAAAGAGGGACTGGAAATGCGCATCAACTTTTATCGCATTCAGGGCGCTGCCCCCAATCGCAAATTCATCAACTGGCAACCGGTCAACAGCGACAATTACCACACGCCGGAAGCCTTCGGACGGCTGCGCCTGAGCGGCAAACGTTGAACACCATGCATCCGGACACTTTCATCCGCCGCATGCCGAAGGTCGAACTTCACGTTCACCTGGAAGGCTCGATTCAACCCGAAACGCTGCTGCAACTGGCGCGGCGAAACAATGTCTCCCTGCCCGCAACCACTGTCGAAGGTTTGCGCGAATGGTACAAGTTCACTAACTTCGCGCATTTCATCGAAATCTACATTGCCATTTCCTCCTGCATCTGTTCGGCGGAAGACATCGAACTGATCGCCCGCGAATTTATGCGCGGGCAGGCGGCGCAAAACATCCAACACAGCGAAGTCACCTTCACGCCTTACACGCATTTCAGCTTGAACCGGCACATCCCGTTTGCGGAACAGTGCGCCGCACTAAACCGTGCGCGCGATTGGGCTTCGCGGGAATTGGGCGTCAGCGTCGGTTGGGTGCTGGACATTTCGCGCAACGTGCGACCGATTGAACACAGTCTGACCGTGGCCGATTGGGTCATCAGCGGCAAGGAAAACGGCGTGGTCGCGTTGGGATTGGGCGGGCCGGAAATCGGTCATCCGCCGGAATTGTTTGAAGCTGCGTTTGAAAAAGTGCTGGCCGCCGGACTCGCCAGTGTTCCGCACGCCGGAGAAACCGTCGGTGCGGAAAGCGTGTGGGGCGCGTTGAAGCATTTGAAAGCCCGGCGCATCGGCCACGGCGTTCGCTGTTTGGAAGACGCCGCGCTGGTGGCTGAATTGCGCCAGCGACAAATCCCGCTGGAAGTTTGCCCGACCAGCAACGTTTGTTTGGGCGTCGCCAAATCCATCGCCGAACATCCGTTGCCTCGATTGTTGGAAGCGGGCTTGTACGTAACGATCAATTCCGACGATCCGCCGATGTTCAATACCACGCTGACCGATGAGTATTTGAAAATCGCCGACGCTTTTTACTTCGACGTTGAAACCATCGAACAACTGGTTCTCAACGCCGTGCGCGCCAGCCTCTTGCCCGAAGCGGCGCGCGCCGCGATGGAAGCGCACTTTCGACAGGAGTTTTCCGCGTTACGCACTTCTTAAATCGGAACAACTGAAAGTGGGACAGGCTGGTGACTGGCGACAGACTAAAGTCCGTCGCCACATAGCTTGAAAGCTACTCCCTGGTGATCGTCTCATCCAGATTGAGCAGCACGCGCGCGACCATCGTCCACGGCGCAAGTTTGTGCAGGTCAATGTCTTCGGGAAGTTTGTTCACGTCGAGCGAGGAAACATAGACCGCCGCCGCCGTCTTGCCGGCGAATTGCGTTTGTTGCTCAGCCAGCAACCGCAGCAATCGTTTCGTTTCCATCTCTTCGGGTTTGCGTCCGGTGCAGAGCCGGAAGGCGTAGGCGATTCTTTCTTCGTCGGTCTTGCCGCCTTCACGAAACACGCGCAAAGCCAGGCCCTGCGCCGCTTCCATAAACATAGTGTCGTTGAGCGTGGTCAGGGCTTGCAAAGGCGTGTTCGACCGAATGCGCCGCGCGCAGGAAAAGTCTCCGTTCGGTTGATCGAAAACCAGCATGGACGGATACGGCACGGAGCGTTTCCAGAAGGTGTACATCGCGCGACGGTAACGGTCTTCGCCGGTCGCCGTCGGCCAGGGCAATTGCGAGCCGTAACCCAGACTGAGTACGCCGTCGGGAATCGGCGGATAAACCGACGGGCCGAACATCTTGCCGCTGAGCAATCCGCTTGCGCCGAGCATAATGTCGCGAATGATTTCGGAATCCGCGCGCAAACGCGGCGCACGCGCCAGCAAAGTGTTGGTCGGATCGGCCTCCAACAACTTCGGCGTCAGTTTGGAAGATTGCCGATACGTCGCACTCATCACAATCAATTTATGAAGATGCTTCACGCTCCATTGCGAAGCTCTCCCAGCCCCCTTGTCTCCCCGTCCCCCCATCTCCCCATCCCTGAACTCCACTGCCAGCCAATCCAGCAGCGCCGGATGCGAAGGCTGTTCGCAGCGCGCGCCGAAATCTTCCGGCGTTGTCACGAGTCCGGTTCCGAAGTATTGCTGCCAGACGCGATTGACGGTTACGCGCGCCGTCAACGGATTGGCTTTGTCCACGACCCATTGCGCCAAACCCAGCCGATTGCGCGGGGCGTTCGCCGGAAAAGGATGCAGCGTGGCAGGCGTGGCGGGCGTGACGGCTTCGCCCGGACGTTTCCAATCGCCGCGCCGGAAAATGCGCGTTTCGCGCAGAATGCCGCGCGGTGCCAGCGCCATCGTCGTTGAACCGTAAGGCCAATCTTTCATCAGATCATCAATCTGCTGATTCGCTTCCGACCACGCGGCGACGGTCGTTCGATAAAAACCGAAAACCTGGCGCTGCTGTTCTTTCGTGCGTTTGTCGGCGGGCGTGGCCAGCAGCTTTCGCACCGCCATTGGCAGCGGATCTGCTTTCGGCGCGCCGGCGGTCGTCACCGAAATGCGAAAGCGCCCGATGTTTTGCATGACGTTGCCGAACTTGACGCTTTCGTCGAATTTCTGCGCCAACTGAAAATTGAAAACCGTCTCGCCGTCAAAACCCACGGGTTGCGCGGCGGCGAACACCATCTTGCGATCATGATTGCGACGGCCATTGCCCGCGTCGCTGAACCAATGCGTTTTCGGATTGCCGTCAATCACGTTTTTGACCGGGAAGTCCGCGCGCTCAAAATCCGCTGTGGGATTGGTCAAGGCGACGGTCACGGCTTTCGCCGGATCGCTCGCCGGAGCCGCTTCGACTGAAAACTCCGAAACATAAAAACTGCCGTCCGGCGCGCGTCCCGGCCCGCTGCGCGGCAGATTGTGATCGGTCATAAATTCGATTCTGAAGCCCGTGATGTTTTTCAGCTTGCTGCGCGCGGTGATTTTGTAATTGTTGCTGGTGGAATTGTCGCCTTTGGCGATGAAAGAACCGTCTTCCAGCTTGTCGAACTTGACGCCGAAGGCCGCGAAAATGTCGCCGTCTTTGAGCGGCGTCCACTGGCTGTCGTCGTATTGTTGTTTGCTTTCCCATTCGGCCAGTTGTTGTTTCAAGTCCGGCGTTCGAGCAATCAGGTCGTCTTCGATTTTGGCGATCTTCGACAAAATCTCTTTGCGTTTGGCCGTGACTTTGGCATCCGGGACTTCGATTTCCGGTTCGTCGTCGCTGTTGAGAAAGGCGTAAAACTGATAGTACTCGCGCTGCGCAATCGGATCGAATTTATGGTTATGGCATTGCGCGCAATTGATCGTCAGTCCCAAAAAAGTTTTGCCGACGGCGTCCACGCGATCCAGCAAGCCTTCGACGCGGAACTGTTCGGGATCAACGCCGCCTTCCTGATTGAGCATCGAGTTGCGCAAAAAGCCCGTCGCCACGCGCTGTTCGAGCGTTGGGTTCGGCAACAAGTCGCCGGCCAGTTGTTCAATCGTGAATTGATCGAACGGCTGATCGGCGTTGAAAGATTTGATGACCCAATCGCGATACGGCCAGATGGAACGCGGCAGGTCTTTTTCAAAACCGTTCGTGTCGGCATAACGCGCCGCATCCAGCCACCA
>CAZRXE010000638.1:0-3625 GCA_964603695.1 uncultured Heliomicrobium sp. | reverse complement strand
GTTCAATCGCTTTGCGGAATTGTTCAATGGCCACTTCGTACTGGCGCTTTTTGTAGTAAGCATAGCCGAGCGTGTCGAAGAAATTGGCTTCGGGCGTGATGGTGATGGCGCTGCGCGCGTGCGCCGTGGCTTTGTCCAGATTGCCTTTACCTTTGTCGGCGTAAAGCCAGGCCAGATTGTTCAATGCGATGGCCGCGCCGATGGAGCGTTGATCGAAACTCAGCATCTGTTCGTAATTGTTGACGGCTTCATCAATATTTCCCCGGCCTTCTTCCAGCATCGCGATGAACAAATGCGCCTGCGCCATCTGCTGCGCATTGGTCGGACGCAGCCGGATCAACTCTTTCAATTCGGCGACGGCGCGATCCGTTTGTTGTTCGGAGCTTTGATAAAAATCGCTCAGCAAAAAGTAAGCGTTCAGGTAGTTCGCGTCCGTTTTCAGAATTTCGCGCAGCGTGCTTTCGGCATTGGCTTTGTCGCCTTGCGCGATGAAAACGCGGGCTTGCAGTTCCTGCAATTGCAACCGGGTGGGCTGTTCGGCAATCAACCGATTCAGCCGTGTGTGCGCGGCCTGATAGTTTTTCTGTCGCAGGTAAACATTGATGGTCGTAGTGGCCGCCGTCGGATTGCTCGGCGCTAAATCCAGCGCGCGTTCGGATTCGCTTTGGGCCGAAGCCAAATCGCCGCGCAGCATGAAAATCGCCGCCAGATTGATGTGTGGTTCGGGACTGCGTTTGTCGAGCTGGCCGGCGCGTTCCAAATCGCTCTGGGCTTCGGGGTAATTGCGCAACTGTATGCGGGCGACGGCGCGCGAAATATAGGCTTTGCTTTCCCATTCGGGCAGCGTGTCTTCAGGAATGCGCGCGGCGCGCAAAGCCGTGGCGTTCGATTTCAGTTGAGCGATGGTTTCAATAATCTGCGTTGAAGTCTTTTCAGCCTCCGCCGCCTTGCCCTGGTTCAAATGAATCCGCACTTGCATCAGCAAACCCCTTGGGTTGCGCGGGTAAAAACTGAGCAGCCGGTTGACGAACAGTCGCGCCTGAGTGGCGTCGTTGTTTTGCAGGTGCGCGTCTGCGGCGTAATAGAGCGCGGCGGGCATAGAAGGTTCCAGCCGCAGGACTTGATCCAAATCGCTGACGGCTTCGCGGTATTGACCGTTGAGCGTTCGCAAGCGGCCTCGCATCAACAGCGCGTCCGTGTCCTGCGGACTTTGCTGCAACGCCGCTTCAACGTGTTTCGTCGCCGCGTTCAAATCGCCAAGTTCCAGCAACAACTCAGCCACGCGCGAATAACCGCGCAAATACTTCGGATCGTCTTTCAGCAATTGTTGATATTCGCTGACAGCCTGATAAACGCGGCCCGTACGCGCATGCAGGTCAATGACCTGCGCGCGTCCGGCGGATTTGTCCGGGTCGAGTTCGACCAATTTGGTCAGATACTTTTCGGCTTCCTCATAACGCTGCTGAGTTTCGTAATAACGCCGCAACGCCACCAGCACCAGCTTGTCCGTGGCATCGGCTTTATGCGCCAGCAACAATTGCTGTTCGGCTTCGGCTTCGCGTTTGTCGGCAAACAGAAAATCCCCGAAAGCCAGTCGAGCATTGACAGAATTTGGATTCTTCTCGATCAAACGGCGAAAGACTTCCTCGGCTTGGGCGTGAAATTTGGCAGCTTGCGCGTCATCACTTTTGGCGTGCCGCTCGAAGGCGCGCGCTTGATGCAGGTAAGTTTCAATTCGGTTCGGCTCCAGGCTGATGGCTTTTTGAAATTCGGTTTGCGCGTCATCCCAAAGTTTTTGCGCCGCGCGAATGTCGGCGATCAAAACGCGGTTTTCGACGTGGTCGGGATTTTTCAGTGCCACTTCGTTGGACAACCGCTCGGCTTCTTTGACGCCTTCCTCGCTTTCGTATTGCACCAGTAAACTGCCCACGCGGACACGGGCGTCAAGATTGTTCGGATCAAGCCGCATCGCTTCGTAATAGGCCTCGGCGGCTTCCTGCACGTAACCGAGCGCCAAGTCAGCTTCGCCCAAACCAAACTGCGCGGCGGCGAGTTTCTTGTCAATTTTCAGTGCGCTGCGGAATTCCAGACGAGCTTCGGCAAAGCGTTTTTCCTTCAGATACTCCTGCCCTTTGGCGATGTGTGCGAGCTTTTCCTGTTCGGGCGAGCTGCACGCCGGTGACAACAGCACAAAGATGAAAATCAACGCCAAAGTTGCGACACGCAAAAGCGGGCGATTACGAATAGTCTTGTCCATTAAATGTTTTCAGGTGGATGAAACCGGGAGTCAACGTGAGTGTTGTCAGGAACAAACCTGACGCTCAGAGTCTAGCCCACTGCGTTGAAGCCGGGCAAGAAGCCGTTATAATCGCCCTGTTATGAAATTCAACAACAAAGTGAACGTCGCGCTCATCCAGATGAGTTGCAGCCCTAATCCGCAAGAGAATCTGGAGAAAGTTCTCGCGCGCATCGAAGACGCTGCCAAACAAGGCGCGCAGATCATTTCCACGCAGGAACTCTTTCGCTCTCCGTATTTTTGCCAAACTGAAACTCACGCCAACTTCGAGTTGGCCGAGCCGATTCCCGGCCCCAGCACCGAAGCTCTGTCGAAAGCCGCTGCCGCGCATAAAGTCGTGATCGTCGGTTCGTTGTTCGAGCGGCGCGCGCCGGGGCTTTACCACAACACGGCGGTGGTGATTGACGCCGACGGCCAATTGCTCGGCAAATATCGCAAGATGCACATCCCGGACGATCCGCTGTTTTACGAAAAGTTCTATTTCACGCCGGGCGATTTGGGCTTTCGGGCGTTTGAGACGCGCTTCGGCAAAATCGGAGTGCTGATTTGCTGGGATCAGTGGTATCCGGAAGGTGCGCGGCTTACCAGTCTGGCCGGCGCGCAGATTTTGTTTTACCCGACCGCCATCGGTTGGCAGCCGCCGGAAAAAGCCGAATACGGTGAACGCCAGCACGCTTCCTGGGAAACCATTCAACGCGCGCACGCCATTGCCAACGGCGTTTACGTCGCCGTCGCCAATCGCATCGGTCACGAACTGACGCCGGACGGCCACCCAGGCGAAGGCATTGAGTTTTGGGGACAAAGTTTCATCGCTGATCCTTCGGGCCAACTCATCGCCAAAGCCGGCGTCGGCGAAGAACAAATCCTGATGGCCGAAGTGGATTTCGGAAAGCTGGACGTTCAGCGCACGCACTGGCCGTTTTTGCGCGACCGGCGGATTGACGCTTACCAGGACATCACAAAACGCTTTATTGAATAGTGCGAGGAGCGGTCGAGACCTCAGCCAACCGCGCGAACCGCGTCAGAACGCCGCCTAGACAATCCGAATTCGATGTAGTACAAAACAGCACTAGCTCACACCTTAAAAGCCCAAGGACCACGCAACCCATGAAATTCGGCGTTGTCATCTTCCCCGGCTCAAACTGCGATCACGACACTTACCACGTCATCAGCAAAGTGGTCGGCCAACCGGTTGACTTCATCTGGCACAAAGAACAGGACATTGACCGCTTCGACGCGATTATTTTGCCGGGCGGATTTTCATACGGCGATTATTTGCGCAGCGGTGCGATTGCGCGGTTTTCCCCCGTCATGCGTTCGGTGACGGAA
>CAZRXE010000637.1:0-1993 GCA_964603695.1 uncultured Heliomicrobium sp. | reverse complement strand
TTCGGATCGAAACTGACCGTCAGGGAAACGAAATCCTTGCCCGGCTTCATAGGCAGCGTTTTCAGGACGTTCATCAAACCGTTGAGCGTCAGATTGCAAAGCTGCGGACAGTCGTAATAAACCAGCGACAGGATGACCGGCTTGTTGCCGAAATAATCGCGCAGCTTCACGGTCTTTCCGTTTTCATCCTTGAATTCCAGATCCAGCGGAACCTGTTGTGTCAGAAGCTGGTCAACTCCGACATCCTTGAGTACAGGCGGGCGCATTCCCGCAGGCTGCGCGTTGGCCGCCAGACACGCTGCGCAAAGCAGCAAGGCGATTGCGGCGATTTTTCCTATTCCCGATTTTTGAACTGCAAAATCGAACATCACGAAATCTCTGTTAATGCTTTGCGCCGGCGGCAGCAGCAGCAGGCTTGGGAGCTTCCGCCGTCGGTTGCGCGGCGACAGGCGTCGGACTTGCCGCAGGCGCAGCGACAGTCGCAGCCGGTTTCAGGCTCTTCAGCCCGCGTCCGGCGTTGGAATCGGAATTGAGTACATCGCGGCGCACCTTTTCCGCCGTTTGATTGTCAGCCACTGCGGTTCCGCCAAGTTGCGGCAAACCTTTTTCGGCGATCAATTTCTTCGCCTCTTCAATAGGAATGCGGGCAATGCCGCCTTGCTTGTCCACCCATTCGTAACCGGCGGCTTTTTCAGCCACGCGCTTACGCTCGGCAGCCATGTCGTCCAGCGGCAGCGCAGACATTCTGGTTTGGCCCGGATTATTCGGATCGGGTTCGGGCGCGCCTTGCAAACGCGGCTCCGGCGGAAGCTTCGTTCCGGCATTCAACTGCGTCCCGGGCGTCGTCTGATCCATTTCGTCGAGTTTGTGGAAACCGTATTCCAGCCCTTTGATGATGACGAAAACCATCGCCGTGGCAGCCCCCAGCGCGACCAGAAAAACCAGAATCGGTTTGGCCTTAATGCCACTACCTTCTACCAATTCATTAGGGTTGCCGTGATTGTCGTTGTGGTGATGAGTGCTCATAGTTGGCTCTTACATTTTCAAATCTCGAATCCGAAATCTGAAATTTCAATTCCCTTCTCAGTGATGTCCGCCCGCCGCCAACGCTTCGGAAAGCTGCGGATCGTTTGGCGGCAGCAAAGGGCGCTGACGCAATTGCCAGAAAAACCAGCCTAGCCAGATGCCGCCCAAACCAATCGCCGCCGCGACATAGACCGCGTAAGTCATCGGATTGACGTGATGCGCCACTGCCGCGCCGTGGCCGGCAGCCGCGCGTTCCAGTTCCGGCACGATCACCCAAATCAAATCCACCAGCCGCATCACGATCAGCAAACCCGCAACCCACACCAAGCGACTGCCATGTTTTTTCAAATCACGCGACAACAGCAGTAGGAATGGCATCGCAAAATGCAGCAGGATCAAGCCAACGCCGATGTAGCGCCATTGGCCTTCAAAACGGCGCAAATACCACGGAATCTCTTCCGGCAGGTTACCCGACCAGATAATCAGCAACTGCGAAAACGAAAAGTACGCCCAGACCATCACCGTCGCCAATTGCAGTTTGCCGAGGTCATGAAAATGCTTGGGTTTCAGAACACCAGACATCGGCTCGCTCTTGGACAGAAGAACGCAAACCGTAATCAGAAACGCGATGGACAACACGCCCTGTCCGGCGATGGTCAGCATTCCGAAAATGGTCGAAAACCACTCGGCATCGAGCGACATGATCCAGTCAATGCCCGCGAAAGTAACGGCCATACCGTAAAGCAAAAATCCGGGACCGCTCAGGTTTTGCGCTTTCTGTACCCAGGTCAGCGCTTCGTTCGGATTAGGCGTGTTGTCCTGGCTGGCTGACCATTTGCGCAGGAAGAACATCAGGCCGATCCACAAGGCGAAATACAGCACTGCGCGGACGTTGAAACTGGTCGGATTGAGCCAGACACTCTTGTGTTCGAGCAATTTTTTGAGCGTACCTTCTTCCAGATTCGCA
>CAZRXE010000636.1:0-1663 GCA_964603695.1 uncultured Heliomicrobium sp. | reverse complement strand
CTTGACCGCATTGTCCAGCAGGTTCAGCAGCATTTGCCGCAGCAAGGCTTCATCGCCGCGATAAGGCGCTTCCGCCGCCGGCTCGAATTGCACGGTCACTTGTTTGCGCGCGGCCAGCACGGCGGCGGCGCGCGCGGTTTCCGCCACCAGTTCGTCCAGATAAAAGTCTCTCGGTTCCAGTTTGCGCTGTCCGGCGTCGGCGCGCGCCAGAATGAACAGGTCTTCGACGATTTTGGTCAGGCGACGGGCTTGTTCGTTGATGATGTGGAGTGCCTCGCAATACTCGCTTTCCTGACGGCGCGGCTGTTCCAGCGTGACTTCCGCCGCTGTGCGCATCACGTGCAGCGGCGTGCGCAGTTCGTGCGAAGCGTCGGCCATAAACTGCCGCTGCTGCGCAAAAGAAGCCTGCAAGCGCGTCAGCAACTCATTGAAGGTGGCGGCCAGTTGTCCCAATTCATCGCGCGGATTGGTGATGGGCAAACGTTGATCCAGCTTGGCCGCGCTGATGCGGCGCGCGCTTTCCGACATCGCCACCAAAGGCGACAGGCTTTTGCGCGCCAGAAACCAACCTCCACATCCGGCCAGCAGCAGCGCCGCCGGAACCGCCGCCAGAAAAATGCCGCGCAGCAATTCCAGGTCATCGGAAATTGAATCCAAATCCTGGCTGACGACGATCAAATAACTTTTGTTTTCCCGTGCCACTGTTACGCGCTGATAAGCGACGCGCCGGCCGGTTGCGAGATTAGGTGTCTTGTCCGTCACGGTCGCGAATCGAGTTTCTTCGGCAAACGGCGCAATGCCGGGCGGAAACTGGACGCGGTGATCGTCAGGCAAAGACTTTTCTGCCAGCAGACGGCCTTGCAGGTCGAATATCGCCGCTGCTTGAGAGGGAAAGTAATGTTCGTTGAGCGCGCTGTGCAGCGCCTGCGTTTCGGTTTCGCCTTCGGCCAGCTCATAAATCAGCAATCGTCCGATGCCTTCAATAGTGATTTGCAGTCCGGCATCCAGCCGCCGCTGAAGTTTGCCGGACGCCAGCCAATAAACCCCCGCGCTGAAAACAATCAGCGTCAGCGCCAGCGCGCCGGTGTGCCACAGGGTCAATTTTGTTCGCACCGAATCGAGCATAAATGCCTTAGAGAGAGGCGGTCTCTTCTCTTGCCGCCAGCATGTATCCTTCGCCGCGCAGCGTGCGGATCAACTTCGGGTCGCGTCCGTCGTCAATCTTGCGCCGCAAGCGTTGAATGTAGACTTCGATCAGGTTGGAAAAGGGGTCGAAATTTTCGTCCCAGACGTGAGCGGCGATCTCCGAACGCGAAACCACCTCGCCGGCGTGGCGCGTCAGAAATTCCAGTAACGCATATTCTTTGGCCGTCAGTTCAATCAGCATCCCAGCGCGGCGGACTTCGTGCGAACGCAAGCTGAGTTTCAAATCGGCAATTTCGACCGTTTCCGGTTGCAGGGCTTTTCCCCGCCTCATCAACGCCCGCACGCGCGCCAGCAATTCATGGAAATCGAAGGGTTTGACTTGATAATCGTCCGCCCCGGAATCCAGCCCGGCGATTCTATCCTGCACATCATCGCGGGCGGTCAACATCAACACGGGGACGGTCGCATTGTTTCCCCCGGAGGCACGCAATTCGCGGCAAACTTCAAATCCGCTCTT
>CAZRXE010000635.1:0-4784 GCA_964603695.1 uncultured Heliomicrobium sp. | reverse complement strand
TGTCAGGCTAGGAGAAAACAAGGAGAACACGATGAAAACAAACCCAAATTCAGCAACGAATTTTGGCGGCCAACATTGGCTGCTCGTTCTGCTGGCACTAATGCTTTCCGCCGCGCTGGCTTCAGAAAGCGTTTCCGCTCGCTTTGCCCCATCGGACACATCCGACAAGCATTCCGACAAAAAAGAAAAGAAGAAGTCAAAATCCGACGATGACGACGCCGAAAAACAAAAAGAAAAAGAAGCTAAGAAGGCGGAGAAATTAGCCAAAGAAGCCAAAAAGAAAGAGGCCAAATCCTCTTCGTCCAAATCTTCTTCGCAGGCCGTTCCGGCTTCAGTCACCGCTGCAATGGCGGATTCGCTGGAAGCCGTCACCGCGACGGTGGAAACCGATCCGGTTCCGAACAGCGGCGATGCGGCGGATGATCCGGCCATCTGGATTCATCCCAACGATCCCACCCAAAGCACCATCATCGGCACGGACAAACAAGGCGGCTTGGCTGTTTACGATTTAAGCGGCAAACAGATTCAATACCTGGCCGACGGGCTGATGGATAATGTGGATTTGCGCGACGGCTTTCTACTCGGCGGACAGAAAGTCAGTTTGGTGACGGCAAGCAATCGCAAGACAAACAGCATTGCCATTTACAAAGTCAACGCGCAAACGCGACAGCTTGAAAACGTCGCCGCGCGCACCGTCACGCACGGTTTGAAAGTTTACGGCATGTGCATGTATCGCAGCGAAAAAAGCGGCAAGCTCTATTACTTCGGCACCAGCAAATCCGGCGATGTCGAGCAGTATGAATTGGCCGACAACGGCGCGGGCAAAGTGGACGCGCGGAAAGTCCGAAATTTCAAACTCGGTTCGGTGGTCGAAGGCTGCGTCGCCGACGATCAACTCGGGCATTTTTACATCAGCGAAGAAGCCGTCGGCATTTGGAAATACAGCGCGGAACCGGACGCCGGCGTGCAAGGCGCGCTGATTGCCAAAGTTGGCGACGGCCATCTGTTTGCGGATGTCGAAGGGTTGGCAATCGCTTACGGCAAGGACGGCAAAGGCTATTTGATGGCGTCCAGTCAGGGCAATCATTCTTACGTGATTTACCGCCGCGAAGGTAAAAACGAGTTCGTCAAGAAATTCCGCGTCGGCAACGGAGACAAAGTTGATGGCGCTGAAGAAACGGACGGCATTGACGTGACCACGGCCAATCTGGGGCCGGCCTTTCCAAACGGCGTATTCGTCGTGCAGGACGGCTTCAACGACAAAGGCAATCAGAACTTCAAACTGGTTCCGCTGCAAATGATCGTCAAGCTCTAACCAAGCTCCGGCCCGGCAGCGAAACCTCACTGCCGGGCTATCAACATTATGAAAGCCCTATGAAACTCTCATCTCGACGATTCATCGCTTGCACAATCATCGGCACACTCGCCGCTTCGACCGCCGTTGGCGCTTACGCCTTCCCGCAAAAGAAAAAGAAATCGGAAAACGCGCCGCCCGCCATCAAACTAGAAACCGCCGCGCCGCCCGTCAAACCGGCTTCGACGGATTCATCGCAAGCGCCTGCCGACAAAGCCGCCGCGCCGCTGCCCGCAGAAAAGGACCCGCAACGCGAGGCCTGGCGCATCAATGTCGAACCATACGCGATTTTCGGCAGCGGTCGTCCAGGCAAAGGCGCAGCCGATTTCGACAAACCGGACGGCGTAGGCTTTACGCCGAACGGATTGCTGTTGGCCACGGACGCCAAAAATCGCCGCGTGCAGATTTGGGACGTGAAAACCAAAATGCATCTGGGCGAATTCGGACACGGCATTTTCGGCGGAGAAATCGTGGATATCGCCGTCGCGCCGGACGGCACGGCGCTGGTCACGGATCAGACCTTGAATCTGGCTTATGCCTTTGCGCCGAAAACCGAAAAGGGCAAAAACGGCGCGCCCGAATATCAGTTCAAAGGCACACGCTTCGGCGAACGCGGCTTCGACAAACTCGGCGGAATTGCGGTTGATTCGCGCGGGCGCATTTACGCCGTGGACGCGCACCTGAATGAAGTCCGCCGCTTCACGACCAACGGCGCGATTGATCCGCAATGGAAGTTCGAGAAGGCCGGCGTGAGCGGCGACACTTACCTGCACGGCTGCGAAGGCGTCGCCATTGACGAAGCCACAAACCAACTGTTTGTCGCCAGCGAAAAGGACGCTATCATTCAAGTCTTTGATCGGGAAACCGGCACATACAAAGGTAAATTGATCGGCGCGAAACTCAGCGCGGCAGGCAAGCCCGAAGGCGCGCGCGTTTTCTCCGGCTCGGTCGAAGGGCTGGCTATCGCCAACAACCACTTGCTGGCCGTGGATGAAAGCGTCGGGCACATTCAGGTCTTCGACCTCGCCCAAGCGAACACGTTCAACACCGATCTGGCCGGTTACAGACGCGGACAGCCCAGCGGCTACAAAGGGTTCTTTGGTCATTCGCCGCAGGTGGATTTTGAAGACAAGAACAACAAGGCGCTGCAACAGCAGGTCAAAGACGGCGCGATCATTCCCGGACAGGCAAATCCGCCGGGGTATTTCTGTTCGCCGGATTCGATTGCCGCTTACACGGACAAGGCCGGCAACGAGACGTACATCGCCATTGCCGATCAATGCAATTACCGGCTGGCAATCTATCGTTGGTCGGACCTCAGCCGCGCCCTGACCTCCCTGACCACGGCAACAGTGGCACAAGCGCCCGCGCCCCTCAGCAAGGAACCTGCGAAAGCACCGCACAAAAAAGGAAAAAAGAAGCCGTAAAATGTTTGGCTGTGTTCGAGGAGAAACAACGTGAAATGCTGCCCTGTTTGCCATCGCGAGTTCCCTGACAATCTTAGCTTCTGCGACCAGGATGGCACGTCCCTGATTCAAACCACGGCCGTCCAAGCCAGTTTGCAAATCAGTCAACCGGACGGCGAACGGCGAGAAATAGTGCTGCCGGACAAGCCCTCTGTCCTGGGAAAATTGCCCGAAAATGAAATCTTCATTGAAGACACCGCTGTCAGCCGCAAACACGCTCGCATCGAAAAACGCGGCGGCAGCTATTTCATCCAGGACCAGAACAGCCTGAACGGCACGCACATTAACAACGAATACATCGGCCAGCGAGAAGTCGAATTGAAAGACGGCGATGAAATCGTGTTGGGACGAACCCGGCTGAGCTTCCAATTGAAACCGAAGGCGCAAAGTTCGCCACAGTCGGTGCAGGCGTTGGAAGAAGAAACGCCGCGCATGACGGCGATTATTCAACCTGTTGGGCGAACAACCGCGCCACCTCCGCCTTTGCCCGCGCCTCCGCCTGTTCAACCTCAATCGCCCACGCCCTTGCCACCGCCGCGTATCACTGCGTTGTCCATTGACCCGGCGGAAGTGGCGGCCATGCAACCCGCGCAACCCATTGCGGCACGTTTCCGCGTGGCGCAAACCGGTGAACTGATTCCGCCGGAAGCTGAGCATCAGGAAAGCTCGCAACTGCCGCAACCGGTCGCGCAGCGCATCGTGCTGGACGGGCGTTACAAACTGACGGACAAGCTTGCGCAGGATGAAACCGGCACGCTTTACCGCGCGCGGCGCATAATGTTGGGCGATGAAGTCGCCGTGCGCGTGCTGCGGCCTGAACTGGTCAACAACCACATTGCCGTCGAACGGCTGCGACGACAGGCGCACATCGCCGCGCGAATCAAACACCCGAACTCCGTACAGGTTTTCGATTTCGGCTATTCGGCGGAAGGCGCGGCTTATGTTGTCGAAGAATTACTCAGCGGACGCAGCTTGCGCGACCTCATCAATCAAGAGCGCGGCCTGAGTCTGACACACATCGTCAACCTGATGAATCAAATCTGCGGCGCGGTTCACGCAGCGCATTTGAACGGCATCGTGCTTCGCGGGTTGCGACCAGAAACCATCTTCATCGAGCCGGACAAAGACGGCGACGATCTGGTTAAAGTCGGCGGCTACAGTCTGGCCAAACTCAGCGAAGCCGCAGCGGCGAACGAACCCAAACTGACCGGCCCGCTGGGCGTTTTCGGCACACCGGAATACACCGCGCCCGAACAATGGCTGAACCGTCCGCTGGATGCGCGCGCGGATGTTTATGCGCTCGGCGCAATTTTGTTTGAACTGCTGACCGGCGCGCCTCCCTTCGCGGCGGAAACGCCCAGTGACTTCGCCGAACAACATCTGAACGCGCCCGTGCCGGACTTGCTGGATTTCGCGCGCACTGATTTGGCTGAACCTAATGATCTAAATGAAGGTGTGGCCGCCGTCGTCAATCGCGCGCTGGCCAAACAGCCTGAAGAGCGTCAAGCGTCGGCGTTGCAACTCGCCCTGGAATTGCAATCCGTAGCCGGCGTCAGCAATTTGTTTTTGAAAGCGACGGGATTGCTGCCGGTTACGCCCATTGTCGTGACACCACCCGTGATTCAGGCGGCGGGTGAAGCCGCACCGTCTTCCGTGCTGCCGCGCGAAAAAACGGTTGGACACGGCGCATTCAATCCCGTGGTGCTGGCCTTGATGGCCGAAGCCTTCCTTTCGCGCCTGTCCAGCGGCCTGATTAAAACCGCCGTGCCGCTTTACGCGCTGCTGGTTTTCGGCATGAAAATCACTTCGGTGATGGGTCTGGTGCTGGTGCAAAACGTCGTGCCGCTGCTGTTGCGGCCTGTGTTCGGCGCGATGGCCGACAAATACGGCAAGAAAAAAATCTTTTTGATCTCGCTCAGCATACGCACTTTGGTCAGTGTGCTTTATGCCGTGGCCACGCTGCC
>CAZRXE010000634.1:0-4272 GCA_964603695.1 uncultured Heliomicrobium sp. | reverse complement strand
AGTATTGGCGGACAACGCGGGCTTTTCGTTCGTCTGGCCGGACGCTCTCCGGTGACCGGGCTAACGGAAATCGTCACGGTTTACACGGCGATGATGCGCAACGGCCAGTTGTTCAATGTCATTACCGTTGCGCCCGGTAACGACGCACGGCAATACGATCAAGCTTTCGCGGATATTCTGCGGTCGGTTCGGCTCAATGGCTAAAAGCCTGTGAGGGCACGCGGCCCCGCGTGCCGCCGGCGAATTCATCGTCCGAAACCTGAAACCTGCTACCTGGAACCTGACCGAAAAGCTCTTACAGGGTTCAACAGATTTTTGGGTAGTCAGGTTTCCGGTTTCAGGGATAACGAATTCGCCAACGGCACGCGGGGCTGCGTGTGCTTCGGCATTACAACAACTGGCTGGTTCGCGATTGGCGTTCTTGAGGTCGCAGGAAGTAAAGCGAATGGCCGTCATCAGCCACTGCGACGGATAGCGTTTCGTCGGCCACCACTTGACCGGTGTGTATCAGCCGCAGCAAAGGCCGGATCAAATGCCGCTCAAGACTTTGTTTCACGAAGTTAGGATGCTGCGCCACGGCGGCGGTTTCCGCCAGAAAAAAGTCAATGACTTTTTCGTCGTATCGCAGCCGAAGTTCTCCGCCGGTTTCTTCCAGAACGCGATGCGGCACGGCATTCAGAGCTTGCGTGATTCTTTCTCCTCTGCTGATGCTGCTGATGGAACGCTTGGCCGGCACGGGCCGTAGGCGAACGGAGGGTTCCGCAGTTTGGGTAAACATCATTGTCGGCTCCCTTTCAGTTGAGAGTTTGTAAGCTGGTACAGCACCGCTTGCTGACGCGCGCGGTGCTGTACCAACCTCAGTTGGCTTGATTTAGTTCTGTTTGACCATTGTTTTTTGGTCTTGAATGACGATCTCGACGCGGCGGTTCTTTTGGCGTCCGTCGTTGGTGTCGTTGGAGGCAATCGGTTGCGCTTCGCCGTAACCTTTGCTGGCCATGGCGTCGGATTTCAGGCCGCAACTGGCCAAAAAGCCGCGTACCGATCCGGCGCGTTCTTCGGAAAGTTTTTGGTTGTGTTCGTCGCTGCCGGTGCTGTCGGTATGGCCTTCTATGCTCAGTTCGTATTCGCCGACGACCTGCATAATGCCGCAGATTTTGCTCAGCACTTCGCGCGCTTGCGGCTTGAGCGTGGCTTTGTCTACGTCGAACAAAATGTCCGGCAGATTAACGACGATGCCGCGCGCGGTTTCGCGCGTTTCGACGATGGCCGTTAGCGCGGCTTGCATGCGCGCGCGGGCTTGATCGCGTTCCTGTTTGGCTTGCTCGGCTTCCTGCGAAGCCGCGCCGGCTTTGAATTCGGCGGCGAGCTTGGCTTTGGCCAGTTCGTCGGCTTTGGCTTCGGCTTCGCGGCGGCGCATTGCTTCTTCATTGGCTTTGGCCAGGGCGTTCTGACGGGCATTGCGTTCGATTTCCAATGCTAGAGCTTTTTGCTCGGCTTCCAGGCGGGCGCGGTCGGCGTCAGTTTGTGCCCGTCCGATGGAGGTTTTCAGATTTTCGATTTCGCGGGCGCGGGTGGTACGTTCGTTGCTGAGCGCGGTTTGGAAGGCGCGTTCTTCGGCCTCTTTTTGCGCTTCGACGGCCAGCCGAACGGTTTCGTGTCCCAGCACCATCAACTGTTTCGGATCAACATTAGCTTCACTGGCTTCCATCGTTTTATCCAGCGATTCGCGTGCGCGTGCCAGTTCGGCGGAAGCGAACTGCTTTGCGCCGGCGCGTTCCGCCAAACGCACAGCCACCAATGCCTGCCGCACGTCGGAGCGTGTTTCGCCTTTGGCTTCGGGGTCGCCGACCAGCGTTTCCTGGCTGAAGTTATAAGCGCCTTCAAAACCGCGATACTTGATGGTCGAAACGTTCAGCAATTCTCCGGTGATGTTGTTTTTCGGGCGCGTGTTTTCCACCACGACGAAGCGGCTGGGCGTGCTGACCAGGTAATGCGGTTCGGCTGTGACGAACATCGCGAAAGTTTGCAGCGGCGTGGTCACATTCAATTTGCCGTTGTTGCCGCGCAGGATGAATTCGCCTACGTTGTCCACCTGGCCTTCGGGCGAAACCACCCACAATACATAAGTCGAATAATCGCCGCCGAAAAAGGCCGCCGGTTTCATTTCGTCCAAACGGACTTCGATGTCGGTTCGTCCGCGCTTGCGTTCGACTTTGGCTTCGCCTTGCGCCTTCGGCAACCGCTCCGTGCCTTTGAATTTCACACCGAGCGTGGGGCCTTCGGGATAGCTGATGGCCATTGCCGAATTTCCTTCGCTAACGGGCGCTTCGACGATTCTGGTGCGTTCCTGTGCTGCTGCCGGCAGGAACGCCGCGACGGAAAACGTTGCCGCTGCCGCCAGGGCAAATAACTGCTTTTTCAGGTTCATGACTTTTCCTTCTCCTTATTTTGATTTTTGGCAACTGCTCAGCCCCGGGTACGCATCGCTTCCAGCGTGCGTATCAAGTCCCCGCTGAGCGGTTACTATTTTTGTAAAAAGACAATTGCCGCGATTGCGGCCGGATGAATGAAGATGCAACGCCGGTGCCAGCGTAAAACAAGCCTTTCGACAGCCTTTCTTCCCGATGAGGTGGTGTTTGTGTACCGAGGTGTATGTCATTGTTACGCGGCGACTGTAACGGGTGTGTACGGGATAGGTTCAGGCGGCAAAAAAACGGGTCAGCGAAAATCCTTCGCTGACCCGGATTGAAAACTCGAGAGAGAGTTTTATCTGGAAGAATAACTTTCATTCGGCCCGCTGGCGCGAATCGTGAACTCCGTGCCGTTGCGCAGATTCAAATCGTCGCGGCCTTGAATCAACACCGTTCCAGCGCCTGCGCCCGCGCCGACCGCAGCGCCTATGGCCGCGCCTTTGCCTCCGCCGGCAATGCCGCCGATGATGGCACCGAGCGCCGCGCCGATGCCGGAGCGCGTGATCGTACGCGTGGTTTGACTATCGTCTTCCTTGACCGCGCCTTCGTTATCTATTCGCACTTCCTCGCCATCCGCAGTGCGAACGTTTTCGATCAAACCGGCGAACTCGTAATCTCGGCCATTCATTCGCACGCGTTGTAAGTCCAAGGCCAATTCCGACCGCCCTGTGATGCGCCCTGAACGATCCGCTGAGCGAACCACGCCTTCGATCACAGCTCCGTTGTATTGACGCGGCGAACGAACCGTCATCGTGAAGCGGTCGCCTTCGCGCGTTTGCCGCGTGTTCAAATCCTCATTCAAAACCGCTGTCAGAATCGTCCCACTCGGAATGGCGAAACGGGAATTGCCACGGTCGTTCCGCGCGGAATTGCGACCTCTGTAATCGCGTTCGCCTTCATAAATGTTCAACTGCGCGATGTTCGCGGTGCGGTTGTAGTAACTGACGACTTCCACCGGCTGCGAAAGCCGTTCGGTGTAAATGCGTTTGGTCACGCGCAAACCGCGTCCGTTGTCCGCCGGATCGAAGGTCACGCTGAAATCATTGCCGCGATCTCCGTTCGAATTCACCGTCAGCACATTGCCGCTCAAGGAAGGAGTCGTCGTCACGGTGCGTCCGTTCGGACGGGTTTCCGTCACGCCGCGTCCATCGGCGTTGATCGTCACTTGAGGCGCGCTGGATGAAATGATCGTAATGCGCCGACCGGTTTGATCGAGCGCGATGCGTTGCGGCGCTTCGAGTCGCCGGAGCAGCGAATTCCGTACACGGTCGGCTTCTTGAGAATTCAAATCGCGTGTTGCCTGATTGGCTGCACGCTTCACATCATCGCTGCGACCTACATCCAAGGTGTAAGTCCCGGTTAAACGATTGCTGTAATTTCCCCGGCGTTGCGCGAACATTGTCGCGCTCGGTCCGAGCAAAACCAACATACAAAGCAAAGATACTGGGATTGCAAATTTCTTTTTCATACTTTCTCCTCTTGCGAAAAAACAGTCGCTTTCTTGTTTTGAGCTAAGTAAGCAACGGTCAGCAATCCACTGGTTGCAATCAGTGTTCCGTAGCTTCCTGGGAGCGCACGCGGCCCGCGTGCAAACCGTGATACGAAGAATTTTCCGGCCTTGCGGACGAATCGAGTTCCATCAACGAAAGCTCAGGTGTGCTGGGGAGGGGATGCTAAGGTGAGACACAGGCTTTCTTAGTTGCTGGTGCAAGCATAAGGTTTACGGTGACCGCTAGTGATAATCGCGCGCCGTTTTCAGCTTATCCTGGCGCACGCTATAGAAATCGAGAAAAAGACGAAG
>CAZRXE010000633.1:0-8847 GCA_964603695.1 uncultured Heliomicrobium sp. | reverse complement strand
GCAACCAATTAAGGTGGTCAAATCGCTTGGAGGTATTGTGAGGGTACTTAAGAGCAACACTTCAGATCACCATCATCCTTCCGTAAGAAGTTCGCATAAAGGCTTAGCGATGAGTGAGGCATCGCTAAGCCTTTCGTTTTTTTCCCAGACAATTATTGATACAAGGTAAACCGCTACTAGCGGCTTTGCGGATTCGCGCCAAGACTGAGTTTGTAGTCGTTCAGGCGTTGGCATGGTTGGAGTTCAATGATCTGAGCCGCAGTCTCAGCTTCCCGGCGTAGTGCCGCGCGTTGCACTGAATCCCAAGCCAATTGATGAACGTCGCTGCCTTCACTGCTTTTGATTGGTTTGGCCAGCAAGTAATAACGTCCCGGCGCAAGATGTTTGAGATGAAAGCTGCCATCCGTTGTCATGGTGGTTTGCGCATAACGCAGCACGTCGTCAGCAGCTTCTTTTTCAGCCGGAACGGCGAAGACGCGCGCTTTGCCCGTGACTTTGCCTGTGACGCCGGCTGCGCCTTCGGCCACAAGAACGACTGCGTTGGTCAGTTTTTCGCCGAGTTTGAAGGTGACGCCGTTGCGGGCGAGATTGATGGGCGGTGGCGTCGCGGTTTTGCGCGCAACAGTGGTGGCAGGCACTTTGCCGTCGGGCATCATTGCGAGGATGTACCAGTTTTCGTCCGGCAGTTTGGCGACCAATCGCCAGCGTCCGGCTTCCAGATTGCGTAGCGCGAAATCGCCTTGCGCGCTCGGCGCAGAGGGACGGCGTGGAGCAACGCGGGTAAGTGCGGCGTCTTGCGTTGTTGCCGGTTCGTCTCGCTCGGCGCGGAGTAGGATTTCTTCAACGAAGGATTTGCGTGCCGCAGGGCAGGCGAGCGCGCCGGGTTTCTTTTCCAGAATGATTTTGCCGCTGAGCAAGGCCAGCGGCGCAAGCGTCAATTGAATGCCGCCGACATCTGCGCCGCGCACCGTAACGCGACGGGGTGCCGCTACGGCATCGCTTTCGAGCGTGCCGAAATTCCCGCGCCGCGCGGCGATTTCGTATTCGCCGTCGGGAATGCCGTAAAGCGCAAAACCCCCGCCGCCTCTGCCCATTTGCACTGTCGAAGCAACAACCGAATCCGTTCCCATCAGCAGCAAACTGATTTGCACCGGCGCGGGATCGTTCGTGTTCTCGCCCGCTTTGGTCAATACCTTGCCGCTGACCGAACGGCCTTTTTCGCCGCGATAACGAATGTCTATGCCGGCGGCTTCGTCGTTCGCACGAATGGCTAGAGACACGGCGGCTTCGCGCGCGGAAGACGGATAATAAGTTGGTGCGTCCTGGCTGAAAGGCGAAAGGGGATTCGGGCCGCCACCACCGTTGCCGCCGGCCTGCACTATGTAAGAACCAGGAACGAGGCCGTAGATTCGATAGGCACCGCGATCATCCGTCCGCCAGTTCCGCCCAAATCCCTGTAGGCCGCCTCGTGGGCCGCCTTGAGGAGTTGCTTGGTCATCCGCGTCGCCGTCCAGGCCGCCGACGCGGATGGCGTTGACGCTGATGCCGGTCAGCGGGTCGCCGGTGGAATTGACGACTTTGCCTGTGATGACGCCGCCTTTGATAAGCGTGATGCTGACGGCATCGCCGGGGCGGTATATGCCCGCGCCGGTTTCCTCTTCGGCAGGCGGCGCGATGTAACCCGGCACGATGGCGGAAATTGAGTATGACGCGGGGGGCAGATTTGCGAACTCGAAATTGCCGTCGTCGTCCGTGGTGGTTTGCGACGGCGCACCGCCGCCTTGCCTACGGCCTGCCGCGCCCGCGTGGCCAATCGGCGCGGCGAAAACCGGTATGGCGGCCAACGGCTGTCCGTCATCGCCAAGCACGCGGCCTGTGATTGAACCGGATTTTAACGGCGGTGGTTCAGGCTTGGCAGAATCTTGTGCCAGAGCGACTGCGCCAAGAAGTATTAGCAAACAAACTGTCGAGAGCCGGCATTGCCAAACTTGGAACTTCATAAATCCTCTAGCCTGGAGCCGCGTGCGCTCTCAGGTTTTGCCTTCTACCGATTATTACTACGACAAATCCAGATTCAGATTGACCTGCGCGACCGCGCCGTTGGTAACGTTGACGGTTTGCGTGGCGTTAGGAATTCTAACGCGAGGTTGATTGCCGCCGCCGCCGCGCTGGCCGCCCCTACCTTGTCCGCCCTGCACCTGTGCGCTGGTGGGATTCGGTGTGACGGCAATGACGCGAACTTCGTAACTTCCCGAATACAGCCCTTCAATGCGGAAGTTGCCGGTAGCGTCTACTTGCGCAGGACGGTTCTGTCCGCCGCCTGCTGCGGAATTCTGTGAACGTACCGTCACCATCAGTTGAGTTCCAGGAGGAATCGCGCCACCGGCCAAGATCACTTTGCCTTGAATGATGCCCGTGCCGTAACCAACCACGACGCGAATGCCGGTGACTTGCTGGCCCGAAGCGATTTCAAAATCTCCGTTGACGGCCGCGCCGTTGCGTTCAATGCGGACGAGTGAAAGTCCGCTACCGCCACCTCTGCCACCACCGAAGTCGTTGACGTTGAGTCGGACACTGCCCGCCGCCAGGCCGCTGATGGTGAAGGCTCCGCTCGGGCCAACCATCGCGGCGCTTTGCCGACCGGAGCCGCTTCCCTGCCCGCGTTGCCCCTGTTGCCCGCGTGAAGTCGCCGAAATCATCAATTGTGTGGGCGCTGCATTCGTTGCGCCTTCAACTACGACCGTGCCGGAGATCGTTGCGCCGCGATGCACTTTGACTTCCACGCCCGAAGCGTCGCCGTCAGTGATCTGGAAATTGGCCGGATCGTTGTAAAAGTTGCTGGAAAGATTGGCGCTGTCGGGATTTTGCAATCCGGCCTGCTGAACGGAAATGGAATAGCGTCCCGGCAACAATCCCGTCACGCGGAATTCGCCTTTGTCGTTGGTTGAACTGCTGTTGTTTGGATTCGGCGGGCCGCCGCCTCTGCCTTGCGGGCCGCGTTGTGTGCCGACATTGATCGGCACACCCAGAATCGGTTCGCCTGTTTCGGCATCCACGGCGCGCCCTGTTACGGCATAAGTTTTCATCGGCGCGCCCATCCGAATGTCTATGCCTTCGGCCACACTGCCGGATGCGACTTCGACTAACTGCGCCTGCGCGGCTTCGGTGGCGTCAGGGTAAAAAGTTCTGGGATAGCGAATGCGACGATTCGCGCCGGGACGATTGTTTTCAGTTCCGGCGCTAACGATGTATTTGCCTTCGGGCAAGCCGTAAATGCGGTAGACGCCGCGATCGTCGGTTTCAGCGCCACCGCGATTTCCGCCATTGAATTGTTGCGGCTGACCGTTATCGTTCAACGTCATCAGATTCAATCGTTCGGCAATCACCGGACGGCCTTGATGATCGGTGACGCGGCCCGTGATGACGCCGCCGGGCGCGAGCGCAAAATTGATTTGCGTGACTCCTTGCCCGTCGCTGACCGAAACGGCCACGCCGCCCGAACGTTGGTTGCCACTGGCCGGAACGAGCGTCTCCGTCAGCAAAGCGACGCGAAAACGTCCTGCCGCGACGTTTGCAAATTGGTACTGGCCTTTGTCGTCCGTGGTGGCTTGCAGAATTTTGGGCTGCGGATCGTTTTGACGTTGCGCCGCGCCGCCGGGTCTTGCGCCTTGTTCGGGAATCAAGGCCAGCGTAATTCCTGCCGCCGGAGCTTCGCCGAGTTTGACCATCCCGGCAATACTTGCCGTTCCGGTCGGTGTTGATTGGGCAGCCGATTGCGCCGCTGCTTTTGAAAATGTCAGCGCGACAGCGGCCAACAAGACAAGTGCGATTTGGAGAGATTTCACCATCACGAACTCCATTCGATGTTGAGTAAACCCAGGTTTGGATTGGTGTGCTTAATGACGCGAAGGAAGCCTGGCTGGTTTAAGTA
The DNA here is from genome assembly GCA_964603695.1 of uncultured Heliomicrobium sp. Lineage (GTDB taxonomy): Bacteria > Acidobacteriota > Blastocatellia > RBC074 > RBC074 > RBC074. Next base: position 4,916 of record CAZRXE010000633.1, on the reverse strand, counting down.
AATTTCCGCCCCCTCAATCGGCGGGCTTGGCGTTACGCCGCATCAGCTTCACCAACGGCTGCGCCTGGCGCACCTGACGAAGTTTGCTCACGTCCTGCTGCATTTCCGGCGATTCTGTGCAGCAAGAATTCAAACATTCCAGCAAACGTCCGGCGTGTTCGGCCAGAGATTCATTCAATCGGTAATGCACCCACAAACTGTCTTTGCGGTCGCTGACCAGCCCGGCGCGTTTCAGATAGGCCAAATGGCGCGACACTTTCGGTTGATTCGTTCCAAGTACATCCACCAAATGACAGACGCACACTTCGCCTTCCGCCGCCAGCAGATTCAACAGCCGCAATCGCGTTTGATCGGCGCAGGCTTTCAACAGCGCGGCCATTTGCGGCAGCCAGTTTTTATTTGCGGGAGTTTTCTTTTTCACGGTCGTCTTCTTGGTCGCATTGGTCATAGGCCGCGATTATAGCCAAAGATTTTTTGCGCGGAAAACTATATTCGCCTTGACGTATGTAGTTCACGAGCGTATCGTGCGCCACGCATACGGATGAGCGTATGTAGTTTGTGAATCGAAAAACATCAACAAGAGGAGAGAGAAAAGTTATGACACCAAAAATTCACGTCGCATTGAACGTCAACAATCTGGAAGAGTCTTTGCAGTTTTACTGCGCCTTGTGGGGCATTGAACCGTCGAAGGTGCGCATCGGTTACGCCAAATTCGATGTGGCCGAACCGCCAGTGAACCTGACGCTGAACGAAAATCCGATCAAGCTTCAGCATGGTTCGGGCGGAGTCAATCATCTGGGCATTCAGGTCGGTTCAACCGAGACGGTGCTGGCAATGCGCGACCGGCTGGTCGAACGCGGCTTGCAGATTGCCTTGGAAGAAAACAACACCACCTGCTGTTACGCGGTGCAGGACAAAGTATGGGTGGTGGATCCAAACAACTATCGCTGGGAAGTCTTCGTCGTTCATCAGGACAATCTGCCGCAGGAAGCGGAGCCGAAGGCGGCAGCCTGTTGCGTTACCGGCGCGCCGGAAATGGTCAAGATCGGAGGCGTGGCGAGATGATCCGGCGAGCCGACACAATCGAACTTGAAGCGGTGACTGCTTTGCTGGAAGCCGTCAATTTGCCGCTCGAAGGCGTGGCCGAACACTTCGGCGAATTCTTGGTCGCGGTTGAAGACGGTCGCTTGGTGGGTTGTGTGGGGCAGGAGCGTTACGGCGAGGTGGCGCTTCTGCGTTCGCTGGCGGTTGCGCCGGATTCACAGCGCGGCGGTTTGGGACGTGCTTTGACGGCGCAATTGATTGCGGACGCCCGCGCCGCCGGCGTCCGCGAAGTTGTTTTGTTGACCACGACCGCACAGGACTTTTTCGCGCGGCATTTCGGTTTCGTTGAAACCGGGCGCCATCAATTCGATGAAGTTTTTGCCGCTTCAGCGGAATGGAGTTTGCCGCGCTGTGCGTCGGCGGCTTGTATGAGTGTGCGATTAGAAGGGTAATGCGCGCTGGGTTCGCCTAACCTTTTACCTGCCAGTGTTCCAACAGCGGCCCTGCTTTGCCGAAGACCGGATCGGTAGTGGGCAGCGTCAGTCGCGCGATGTTTTGGTCAACGCGCGGACGTTCGCCCGGTTTGCCGTAATTCATATCCACATTCTGTTGCGGCGGGTATGCGCCGACGACGTGGAAGTCGCTGCTCGCCCCCAGGTTTTTATGGCCGACGCCTGCCGGAATGACGATCACATCGCCCGCGCCGATGGTTTCGATCACGCCGTTTTCGCCGCCCAATTGCACTTTGGCGGAGCCGCCGTAAACCAGCAAAGCTTCGTGCGCGGTGCTGTGGTAATGGTGATAGCTGAAAATGCCGTTGCGCCAGTCGTTGCCCCAATTGTTGGCGTGGATCAGGGCTTCGATGGCCGAGGCCGGATCGTCTTTGGGCAAATCCAGTGCGACTTGATAAATCACCACCGGCAAACGGCTGTTGGGAATGTCGCCGGAGTCTTTGAGCAGGCGGGTCAGAATTCGCGGTTTGTTAATCTTGATCGGCGCATTTGCCGGAGATTGGCCTTCCGCGCGGATGCCGAAGCTCAAGGCGCTGATGGCACTGGTCGTTAGAAAATTTCGCCGGTTCATATTTCTTCCTCTTTGTTGTGGGAGTTTCCGTAAAATGCCTGCACGCGCGACTGTAGCACCCGGATGTTCACCTGAAAATCAAACTGCCGGTTTCAAAAGCCTGAAACCGGCTCAACGGGGAACCGAAATTTTGGCCGCGTCAGGTTTTTGGCTACCGCTACAAGCCGGTGAATTTTGTTAGCGAATAAGGTTTGCCCGTCGCGCTAGATCAGCGAAACGCGGATCGCCGTGCAAATTGGCGTAGCCCGGATGGATTTTGAAATAAACGAACGACGGTTCGCGCGCCGCGAACGCTTTTTCCAGCCAGATGAAAGCTTCCTGCGTTTCGCCCAATTGTGCGGCGGAAACGGCCTGAAAAGTAGCGGAAACCCGTTTCCCTTCGGCCAACGCCTTTTTGCCGTAGCGCAGATTTTCGCGATAAAGATTGTTGAATGCCGTGTGGACGTCCCCGCCGATGCGCGTTTCGATTAGTTCTTCTTTGTCGCCGCTTTTGCGCATTTGTTGGCGGATGACGTCCACTGCTTCCCTGTACATTCCCTTGAAGCCGTAGGCGCTGTACAAACAGTAATGGCCGGAAGGCGAGTCCGGTTCGATTTCCAGCATGATCTTGCCTTGCGCAATGGCATCGTCGAAATGCCCTGTGCGCAAGTAAAAAAACGCCGCCAGTCCGTTGGTCAGCAGCGAGACAGGATCGAGTTGCAGCGCCTGGTTGACCTGTTCAATGCCCGTTTCGGTTCGGCCTTGCGTGGATAAAAACGCGGCGTAATTCAAACGGATGTGCGGATTGCTGGGATTGAGTTCGACGGCGCGTTGGAAATTCGCGCCGGCTTCCTGCCAGTTCCATTCCAACCAGAAATTAACCGTGGCCAGCGCCGCGTAAGCTTCGGCCAGCGCCGGATCGAGTTCGACGGCTTTCAGCGCGGCGGGTTTCACTTTCGGCAAGACTTCGCCGGCGGGCGTGTTTTGCCAGGTTGCCATCAAGACGTGCGCTTCGACCAAACCGACATAAGCGGGCGCGAAATTCGGGTCTTCGGCGATTGCCTGCTCGAAAAAGGGAATGCTGCGCGCGAAATCGGCCAGCGTGTCCTTAATGATGAGGTAACGGCCTTTCAGATAAGCGTCATAAACTTCCGGCTGACTGGTTTTGCCTGCCAATGGATTTGCCGAAGCGCCGGCCAGTAATTCCAGCGCCAGCGAACGCGCCACGCGACCGGCCACTTCGCTTTGAATTTGCAACAGGTCGCCTTCGTTGCGGTCGAAGGTTTCCGCCCACAAATGCGTCTGGTCGCCGGCCTGAATCAATTGCGCGGTAATGCGGACGCGGCCTGCTTCGCGGCGGACGCTGCCCTCCAGCACGTAACCGACCCCCAACTCTTGCGCGATTTGTCTGATGTCTTTCTTGGTTTTTTTGTAAGTCAGCGCCGTCGTCCGGGCGATCACGCCCAGTTGCCTGGGCCGCAATCGGCCCAGTTGCGTAATCATTTCTTCGGTCAATCCGTCGCTGAAATACTCCTGCTCGGCGTCGGCATTGAGGTTTTCAAACGGCAGCACGGCCAGCATCACTTTGCCGGCGGGTTTGACAGGCGAAGCCGCGCGCTGCCGCCAGACATAAAACGTCACCGCCGGCATTGCCGCAACGATCAGGGCCGCGACGATTAGGATAGAGAAAAGCCGGCGTCGTTTGGGCAATGAGTCCGCCGCGACCAACGGTTTGGATTCGATTTCAACAGCGGCGTTTTCGGAACCGGCAGATTCGGTTTCGCGCTCGACCGGTGCGATAAAGCGATAACCTCTGCGCGGCAGGGTTTCGATGTAAAGTGGAGTTTGGGCATTGTCGCCCAGGGCTTCACGGATTTGCTTGATGCAGAAGTTCAAACCTTTGTCGAAATCCACGAAGGTGTCTTCGCCCCAAACGGCTTGGCGCAACTCTTCGCGCGTGACCAATTGCCCGGCGTTGGCCAACAGCAAGGCCAGCACCTTGAACGGCTGCGGCGGCAACTTGACCGGCGCGCCGTTGCGATAAAGTTCCTCGCTTTTAGGTCTCAGCTCAAACTCGCCGAAGCGTATGGTTTGCGCTGCGTTCTCGCTCGGTTTCATAACGAAAATGGGAAATCCGATGTCTCGATTCAGGAAAATTGCGCCTGCTCATTCATTACTCGCCGAAATCTAAGACGTTCCTGGTTGGTTTTCGGCGGTCGTACAGCCAAATTCACCGCCGCGAACACAACGAAAACCACCACGAATTTGTTAACTGGTTTTGCCTGACGGTCAGGTTGGGCAAGCCGGGCGACTATAACAACTTTCGGAAAATTTCCGGAACGGCTTCCGTCTGTTCCGGAGCTTCAAGAGCTTTAGAGGACGAAACTATGTTGAAAAAACTTTGCCCGCTGTTTTTGCTTGCGCTGATTGCATTCACCGCCAACGCCCAAACCGGCGACAATCGCGACGCCGACCGCGCCGCCATCCGCGCTCACATTGAAAGCATTTGTCAGGCATTCCTTGACGGCGACACGGACAAGATTCGCGCCACGCACACCGACGACTGGCGCGGTTTTCTGGAAAATTCGCGCGTGCCGATTAAGGGCTTAGACGAATATATGCGCGCCAACGGCATTCCCTGGCCGCCCGCCGCCAATGCGCCGAAAAACTGGCGCAAGCCGAATTCCGACGGCGGATTCAAGGTCTTCGATTTCGACGTGCTGTTTTACTCGCCGGAACTGGCGGTTGCTTGTTTCAATGTGGATTTCGGCCAAAAGTCCGGCAACGAGCTGATTACCGGAACCCGCTAC
>CAZRXE010000632.1:0-2158 GCA_964603695.1 uncultured Heliomicrobium sp. | reverse complement strand
TCCGCCGGAGCGCCCGCCGCCACGGTGTGCGCGGGTTCCCAGCGTTCGTAATCAATGCCGATGCCGGCCAGAAACTGTGTGACGGCCTGCGCTTCGTGCAGGCTGCGGTTTTCTTCGGGGATGGTGACGATAGCCATACTTCATTTCTCCTTGAACAATTTTCTTCCGCTGACTTCCAGCAAAAATTCAAAAATTTCCACGTGGCGATGGGCTTCCTGAATGCTTTGCCCCCAGGTGTAAAGCCCATGGCCGCGCAGCAAAAAGCCATGCATTTGCGGCTGGGCTTCCAGCAGCGGTTCCAGCGTTTCGGCGAGCGCGCGAATGTCTTGCGAATTTTCCAGAATCGGCAGCCATTCTTCCTGCTGGTGCGTTTGCACGCCTGCCAAGCCTTTCAGCATTTCGTAGCCGGAAATCTTCAATCCGCCGTGTTCGGCAAAAGCATCCGACAAAATCGTGCTCCAAACTGAATGCGTGTGCAGCACGGATTGCGCGCCGCGCCGTTTGACCAATGTCAGATGCAAATGCGTTTCGTCCGACGGACGGCCTTCGCCCGCCGTCACCGTCGCGCTTTCGTCAATTTGCACGAAGTCATCCGCCGTCAGTTGGCCTTTGTGTTTGCCGCTGGCGGTAATCAACAGCCGCAACGGATCGCGACTTTCGACCGCGCTGAAATTTCCGCTGGTTCCCAGCACCCAGCCGCGCCGGTAAAAGTCTTGTCCGATCCGAGCCAGTAACGTGGCTTTTGAATGAGTTTCTTCGGTTGTATTGGTCATAACAGTTACGCGGGATTCTAAATCAGAATGGCCAAAAGTGGGACGGACTTCAGTCTTTCCACGTCCGGCGACAGACTAAAGTCCGTCGCCACGATCCTGGCGTCATTGAGCGCGGCGTGGATAATGCCGTCGCTTTACACTTTTTACTTCATCAGGAGATAGCATGAAAAATCGGTATGCGTGGTGGTGCATCGTCTGTTCATTGCTGCTTGGCGGCGCGGCCCCAACACAGGCGCAGCGGAGTTCTGCAGTCAAAACCAAGCCCAACATTTTGATTCTTTACGCTGATGACTGGCGACACGACACCCTAAGTCTAGCCGGAAATCCAGTGGTCAAAACGCCGAATCTGGATCAACTGGCGAAACAGGGCGTGTGGTTTCGGCGCGCGTATGTGACGACTTCGATTTGTGGCGTCAGCCGCGCCACGCTGATGACAGGCCAATGGATGTCGCGTCACGGCAATCCGGCCTTTGAAGCGTTCAAAACGCCGTGGAGCGAAACTTATCCGGGACGTTTGCGCGCCAATGGCTACTGGGTCAGTCACATAGGCAAATGGCACAACGGCAAATTCCCCGCCGAAAAATTCGATTTTGGCCGGTCTTATTCCAACACGCATTACCAGAAACAGCCGGACGGTTCGCTGATTCACATCACGCAAAAAAACGAAAACGATGCGTTGGAATTTTTGCGCACGCGCCCGGCAGACAAACCCTTTTGCCTGACGCTGGCCTTTTTCGCCACGCACGCCGAAGACCAGAATCCGAAACAGTATTTGTACCAGCCGCAAAGCGAATCGCTTTATCAAAACGTGAATGTTCCCGTTCCGCCGACGATGAGCGATGAGTTTTTCAAACGCCTGCCGCCCTTCATCGCCAACGAAAAGAACGAAGGCCGCAATCGCTGGCATTGGCGATTCGATACGCCGGAAAAGTACCAGCAGTACATGAAGGCTTATTACCGGCTGGCCACGGAAGTGGACGCCACCGCCGGGCGCGTGCTGGCGGAATTGCGCAAGCTGGGACTGGACGAAAACACGCTGGTGATTTTCACCACGGACAACGGCTACTTTCACGGCGAACACGGCTTGGCGGACAAATGGTATCCCTACGAAGAATCCATCCGCGTGCCGCTGATCGTGCGCGATCCGCGAATGACGCCGGCCAAACGCGGCGGCGTGAACGACGACGTTGTGCTAAATGCGGATTTAGCGCCGACCATTCTGGCTTTTGCCGGCGTTGCCGCGCCTGCCGGAATGCAGGGGCGGGATTTTGCGCCGCTTTATCTGGCTGCGCGCAAACCTGTCTGGCGCGACGAATTCTTTTACGAACACGCCACCATCCGCAACACGGACTTCATTCCTTCTTCCGAAGCTTTGGTGCGCAAGG
>CAZRXE010000631.1:0-3153 GCA_964603695.1 uncultured Heliomicrobium sp. | reverse complement strand
GCTGGCAGCGGGCATCTGCGGGACCGACTTTGCGATTTACCATTCGTCCAAGCGGCCCGGCATACGGGATGAAATGTTGCGACACCACGGCGGCGTGCCCGGCAATTATCAGCCGATTGTCATCGGCCACGAATTTTGCGGCGAAGTTGCAGAGGTCGGCGCGGGCGTGCCGCAGGCTTTCGTCCGCGTGGGCGATTACGTGACCAGCGAAATGCACCTCGCCTGCGGTTACTGCCATCAGTGCATGACCGGGCGCAAACACGTTTGCCAACACGTCAGCGTCAAGGGCGTTCATCTGGACGGAACCTTCGCGGACTACGTCACCATTCCGGCGGAAAACCTCATTAACCTGGAGCGGTTCGGCGGCAAGAAAATGATCCCGCCACGGTTCGGCGCATTTCTCGACGCGCTGGGCAACGCGGTGCATACGGTGATGGAAGGCGAAGTGTCCGGCAAGACGGTCGCCGTGCTGGGCTGCGGCACGCAAGGAATGATGGCGACGGCGGTGGCGCGGGCCTTGGGCGCAACGCGTATTTACGTCACGGATTTTTCCAGCGCGGGCGGCGGCGTGGACGCGCGGCGATTGGCCAAACGCTTCGCAACGGCGAGCGAGATGGGCGCGGATTATTGCTTCGACACCAACGAACAGACTGCTCCCGGCCAAAGGCAGGAATTGTTCGAGCGCGTCCGCGATGAGCATGGCGGCGGCGTGGACGTGGTCTTGGAAATGAGCGGTTCCGAAGCCGCTTATGACGACGCCGGAACCCTGGTCAAAAACGGCGGCCAGATTATCCTGCTCGGCATTCCGTCGCGCCCGCTCAGTTCGTTCGATGTCGGCAAATACATCGTCTGGAAAGGCGTGACTATGCGCGGCATCTTCGGGCGGCGAATGTTCGAGACCTGGTACACGATGCTGGACCTGCTGGCGGCGGATCAATCGGGATTGAAAGCGAAACTGGACAAGGTGGTCGCGCACACCGCAGTGCCGCTCGCTGAATTCGAGCGCGGTTTTGAAATGGTTCGTTCGCAGGAAGCAGTCAAGGTCCTGCTCACGCCAGACGCGGCCAACAAATTGGAGGCAAATTAGAGGCAAATTGGAGGATTGAATGAACCCGACTGAAATTTACGCGACATTGCAAAAGGAACTGGATCAGATCGTCGAAGCCAACACCTTCAAATACGAAGTCCCGCTCGAAAGCGAGCAGGGCGGGCGCGTCAAAGTGAATGGGCGCGACGTGATCATGCTGGCCTCGAACAATTACCTGGGGCTGGCCAATCATCCCCAGGTAAAAGAAGCGGCGCGGCGTGGCCTGGAAGAATGGGGATTCGGAATGGCTTCCGTTCGTTTCATCTGCGGCACCGAACCGATTCACCTGGAACTGGAACGACGCATCGCACAATTCGTCGGCTGCGAAGCGGCGATACTGCATTCGTCCTGCTTCGCCGCAAACGAAGCGTTTTTCACCGCGCTTTACGCGAACGACTTCGGGCAGACGGATTATCAGGACGTGATTTACAGCGACCAATTTAATCATGCCAGCATCATTGACGGCGTGCGGCTATGTCGCGCCACAGCCAAACAAACCGTCTCGCGGCTTTACCGCAATCGCGACGCGGCGCATCTGCGGCAACTGCTGGAAGAAGATCGCGACAAAAACTATCGCCTGAAGGTCATCGCCACCGACGGCGTATTTTCGATGGAAGGTCATCTGGCACCGCTGCCGGAATTGGCCGAACTGGCGCGCGAATTCGGCGCGCTGCTGTTCGTGGACGAATCGCATGCTTCGGGCGCGCTCGGCCAAACAGGACGCGGCACGCCGGAAGAGTTGGGCGTTCACGGACAAATTGACATTGTGACTGGAACCTTCGGCAAGGCTTTGGGCGGCGCGTCGGGCGGCTTCATCGCCGGGCGGCGCGAAATGATCGAATTCCTGCGACAGAAATCCCGCCCCTACACCTTCTCCAACACCGTGCCGCCCTCGGTTGTCACGGCGTCCATCGCGGCCATTGACTTGATCGAAAACGATCCGTCCATCGTCAATCGCCTGCACGAAAACACCAATTACTTCCGCCGGGAAATTGCGCGTGCCGGCTTCACAATTCTCGAAGGCCGCCACGCGATTGTGCCGGTGATGCTCGGCGAAGCGTCGCTGGCGCAGGAGATGAGCCGCGCCTTGCTCGACGAAGGCGTTTACATCAAAGGCTTGTGGTTCCCGGTGGTGCCGCGCGGCGAAGCCCGGCTGCGCGCGCAAATTTCCGCCGCTCACACGCCGGAAGACCTGAACTGCGCCATCGCAGCATTCAAAACCGTCGGCAGCCGCTTGGGAGTGATCCGAGAGTGAAGCCTGCTTGGTGAGAATCGCCGAAGGAGGTTGAGCCGGGTTTACTCAACCTTCGCTACGCCGTTACCCGGTTTCGGAAACCGCACAAACACAGCCGGATCGTGTCCCGGCACGATCAAGCGCGGATGCGAAACAAGCTGCTTTATCCGCTCCTGCGCGCGCAGGTTCGACGCGGCATCAAGCGTTTGCGCGGTGGGCGCGTGCGTGTAAAGGTTTTCGTAAAGGTACAAATTATCCGAAGCCATGATGGCTGTCCCGCTTGGCGTGTTGACGCCGACGTACTGCGACGCATACGTGTGCCGCCCGCCCGTGAAAACGCGAATGCCCGGCAGGATTTCCTGATTGTCGCCATTGATGAACTGTAAGCGGCGTTCGGTGTTGAGCCTGACCAGCATCAGCACATCTTCCTTGTCGGCGGCAACGAAGCCACCAGCCTTTGCCAGTCCCATTGGATATTGTGTTGTTGGTCGTAATAATCGAGAGCAACGCGCCAAAAGTCTTCAAAGACACTGGCATCGCGCCATTCTCGAAACCGCCCGTAAACGGTAGACCACGGGCCATAGACTTCGGGCATCTCGCGCCAAGCGGTGCCGGTTCGTAAAATGAAAAAGATGGCGTTAAGCAGGGTGCGATCATCTGCCGGTTTTCGTCCGCCATTTGACCGTGGCAAGCGCGGAGGAATGAGAGGTTTAATCTGATTCCAGAGGTCGTCGGGAATCTTTCGTAAAGTTGACATCACAAGATGTTTACCGGCGACCTTAGTTTCCGTACACGCTCATAGCTCGACTTTATCCATTTTGAGAACTCGCAA
>CAZRXE010000630.1:0-1711 GCA_964603695.1 uncultured Heliomicrobium sp. | reverse complement strand
CGACGTGATGCCATTGAAGGAGCGGCAGCTTTTCCGCCGTTTCTACGCGGAAAGAATCGTCCGCCCACACGCTGACCAGATTGAAATTGACTTTGCCGTTATTGAAAAACATTCCCCAGCCTTTGCTTTTCGGCAGGTTGTTGTCGCTTTCGCCGGTCACATCATTCATGTGCGCGACGATTGCGCCGGCTTGTTCGGCTTCGGCGTAAATCCAGGCGGAGACGGCGAAGTTGTCTTTGTAATCGCGTTTGCGGTCGCGGTAATCGAAGTTAGCCGTTTTGCCTGCGTCGAAATAAAGCTTGCCGTCGAAGGCCGTGCCTTGTCCCAGTGGCGAAGCGACGAATTGCGGCGAGCCACTGCGAAAGGTGATGTCTTCTTTCTTGGATTCTTGCCCCGAGTCCTTTATGAACTCTTCGTCGTCGGGATGCGCGACGTTGATGCGAGCCAGTTTACTGACGACTTGCAACGCCGCGCCGGCGTCCAGTGAATGCCGCAACAGCAAATTGTCCGTCGGGAACCAATGTGTGTTGGCGGCTGGGTTCATAGATTGCTCCCAGCGGCGTTGCCCGGCGGCGTGTGTTTTCAGCGACAGTTCCAATTGTTGTTTGGTTTGCGCGAGGCGAGTTTCCAGACGGTTTAACTGGCGCTGTTGTTCGACTGTCGGCGCGGAAATCCACGGCGCGGAGTTGCCGTAATTACTGGCGCGCCCGTCTTCGGGAATGCTGTTGAAGAAGGCCGAAAGTTGGTAGTACTCGCGCTGTGTGAACGGATCGAATTTGTGATTGTGGCAGCGTGCGCAGCCCATCGTCAGTCCCAGGAACACCGTCGAAGTCGTATCCACGCGGTCAACGATGTATTCGATTCGATATTCTTCTGGGATCAAACCGTCTTCGGAATTGCCGCGATGATTGCGATTGAAGGCGGTGGCGATCAATTGATCGAGCGCCGCCGTTGAATTGGCGGGGCGGGGAAGCAGGTCGCCCGCCAGTTGCTGAATCGTGAATTGATCGAAAGGCAGATTGCGGTTGTAAGCGTTGATAACCCAATCGCGCCAGCGCCACATTGAACGTTCGCCGTCGAGTTGATAACCGTTCGTGTCCGCGTAACGCGCCGCGTCCAGCCATTCAAACGCCAGGCGTTCGCCGAAGCGCGGCGATGCGAGCAGCCGGTCAACCACCTTTTCATAAGCGTTCGGCGATTTGTCGTTGAGAAAGTCGTCCGACTCTTTCACCGTCGGCGGCAAGCCTGTCAGATCGAAACTGACGCGCCGGAGCAAAGTTGCGCGGTCGGCTTCGGGCGAAGGCGTCAAGCCCGCCGCTTCGAGTTTCGCCAGCACGAAATAATCAATCGCGTTTTTCGGCCAGGCGGTGTTTTTGACTTTCGGCAGCGCCGGACGCACCGGCGCAATGAAAGCCCAATGCTGTTGCCAGCGCGCGCCTTGCCGAATCCATTCGGTCAGCAATTCGATTTCGCGCGGGCTGAGTTTGTGGCCGGAAGTGGCGGGCGGCATTCGCTCGAATTCGTCGGCAGCAGTGATGCGGCGCACCAGTTCGCTTTGTTCGGGCTTGCCGGGCGCAATGGCGCGGCGGCCTTTGCCCAGATCGGCCAGCGCACTGGCTTCGGAATCCAGTCGCAGCTTGATCTTTTTCGCCGCCGCGTCCGGGCCGTGACAGGCGAAACATTTGTCGGAAAGGATCGGTTTGATGTCGCG
>CAZRXE010000629.1:0-9161 GCA_964603695.1 uncultured Heliomicrobium sp. | reverse complement strand
ACGGCGTCTTCTCGTTCAAAAGCCGGCGGCAAACAAGCGCGCGGCGGAAAATCTTCCCGTCGCGAACTGGCGCGTCGCGGCAAACGCGGACGCAATCGAATCGTTCGGGACGATGTAGCAAGAAATGAAGCTGTCGGCAATCATCCCATCGTTCCCGACAATGTCGAAGTCATTGAAAACGGTTCAGCCAACCCGGCGGAACTTGCACGGTTGCTGAATCCTCCCGCGCCGAGCAGTCAAACCAATGCCGCCTTTGACGCGTTGGCGACAACCTCCGTGGTTCGTAATCGAAAAGTAAGTATTGATTCGGAGCGCGTGATTCAAATCCAACAGGCGCTAGCCAAGCGTGGCTTGTACGCAAGCGAAACCACCGGCATTTACGACGAAGCAACCATTGATGCCATGCGCCGCTTTCAAATCAGCAACAAGATTGCGGTCACGGGTTATCCGACCGCGCATTCTCTGAAACGCCTGGGATTGGGTTCCTGGTAACGCGCCGCAATCCTTGTCAAACAGCACTACCACTTGAGCGTCCGGGAAAGTTCCCCGGACGCTCTCATAACAAGATTCGCCCAAGTCCAATGCCCAACAACTGGCAACCGACCCCTGACGATTTCAACCTTTTCCTTGGCTGGCTTGATCCAAACATCGAAAAAGCTGCACAGCGTTACGAAACCATCCGGCGCAATTTGATTACCATCTTCACGCGGCGCGGCTGCCACCGCTCCGAGGAATTGGCTGACGAAACCTTCAACCGCGTCATGCGCCGTTTGCCGCAAATGATCAACACTTACGAAGGCGAACCGGCGCGTTACATCGTCGTCGTGGCGCGCAATCTTCACCTCGAATACATCAAGGAAATAGAGAAGCTGGAATCGCTGCCCGAACACGATCATACAAGCCTTTCCATTCAGCAGCCGGACGACAGCAAGGAACAGGATTTCGCCTGCCTGGAACATTGCCTGCGCCAACTGTCCGCGCAACAACGCAAACTGGTCGTGGAGTACTACCACGAAAGCAGGCGCGCCAAGATTGACCATCGCAGACAGATGGCCGATGAGATGGGCATCAACATGAATGCCTTGCGCATTCGCGCCCACCGCATTCGCGCTGGGCTGGAAGAATGTTTGAAAAAATGCCTGGGTTGAAGCCGGTGAATTTTTCATCGCCGAAACGCTTTCTCAATCTGTCTCTTAAGCGGACGGCAGAACATCTTTACCTGAGAAAGGGGCTGGACATGTAATGAAAGATCAAATTGAAGAACAAGATGCACGGTTGCGCCGCTACCTGCTCGGCGAGCTTTCGGACGAAGATCAGCAGCAAATTGAAGAGCGGCTGCTCGTTGACAACGATTACGTCGAACAAATGCTGATCGCCGAAGAAGACCTGATAGACGATTACCTCAACGGCGCGTTGCCGCCATCGCAACGTGAGACCTACCAAAAGCGCTTTCCCGCCACGCGCGAAGGCCAACAAAAGATTCAAGCCGCACGCGCGCTGAAAAACCACTTAAACAAATTTCAAACTCCCGAACCGGCTTTCATGAGCCGTTTTCTGTCCGCCATCGGAGGGCTGTTTTCCCCGCCAGTGCTTAAGTTCGCAACGGCGCTGCTCGTTGTCGGAGTGGGCGTACTCAACTGGACGTTGTTTTTCCGACAAACTGATTTGAAAAAAGGCATGGTCGCCTTGACTGAAGCATACAAGGAACAACGCCCCATCGAAGCGCGCATCACAGGACTTCCTTACGCGCCGTTTCCCGGTGCCGGCAGTTCTCACGCGCAAACCAATAAGGTGAAATTGAGTGCCGTGGACAGTGCCTTTCACAAACTCTCCGAAAAATCTCCGACGCCCGCTTCGCTGCACGTGCTGGGCAAATATTTTCTGACCGAGAAAAACTTTGACGAGGCCGTCAAGCATCTGGAAGAAGGACTGAAAGCCGCGCCTGATAATGCGCCTTTGCACGTTGATCTGGCCGTGGCACTAATGGAAAGAGGCAAAGCGACAAATTCGCAGGCCGATTTCGACAACAGCCGACAGCATCTGCTCGAAGCGACCAAACTCGACCCGGCTTCGCTCGAAGCGCGTTTCAATCTTGGCTTGTTATTCCAGAATCGCCAATCATGGAAAGACGCTGAAGAAAGCTGGCGGCAATACCTGCTGGCGGATTCCAGTTCGCCGTGGGCGGCGGAAGCCAAACGCTATCTGAATCTGATCGAAACTCAAAAGAAGTAACTATCTATCCTGCCAAAACCTGCTGGCCAACATCTCGTACTGCTGTCAGCGAGAGGTTGGCCGGTACAATTTCATCTCACTCCAAATAATCTTAAGAACCGTCCGAAGTCCTGACGGCGACGCGGCTCGGTTCGCGCGAAATGAATTTGAATAGCCGCCATTGCTGCGCCCACCACTAGGTTGATCGGGTGACGCGACATTGTCTGGCAGCAGTTGAACCCGCTGTCAATCACAGCCTTACTTCGTTGCGAAGGCGACTGAGCGCCACTCACTTCAATTTGAAGTCGCAAGGCAGGCACAGGGATGAAGTTTACGCTTTCACGGCTGTCAGCATCTCGACAAACTTGCCTGCCGCTGGGCTGAAGACTTTTCCTTTGCGATGAATGATGCCGATGGGGCGGGTGAACGTGCCTTCGCTGAAATCCAGCATTGCCAGCAAGCGGTTTTCGACCTCCTTGGCCACGGCGGTTTCGGGCAGGATCGAAAGTCCCAGACCGACTTCGACGGAGCGTTTGATGGTTTCGATGTTGTCGAATTCCATCACGTAATTCACTGGCACGTTGTGTTGTTTCAGAATGCGGTCAATCGTTTTGCGCGTCGGGATGTCGCGTTCAAAGGCGACGAACTCTTCCTCCGCCAGTTCCTGAATGCTGATGCGCTTGCGTCCGGCCAGCCGATGGTCAGGCGAACAGACAATCACCAGTTTGTCGTTGCGCAGCGGAATCACGGCGATGTTCGGACGCCGCAACGGCAGCGCGACGATACCGAAATCAATAGTATTGTTGAGGCAGGCTTCGTAGACCTTGTCCGTCCGGCTGTATTCGATGTGTACGCGCACCTGCGGATGCGATTTCATGAACTGTTTGATGTAAGGCGGCAGTTCGTGCAAGCCGATGCTGTAAACCGTCGCCACGCGAACCGTTCCGGTCATCACTTCGGATTTCGCACGCAGGCGATTTTCCACTGCGGCGAAGCGCTCGACGATCTCTTTGAATTCGGCGTAAAGCAGGCGTCCGGCTTCGGTCGGGACTATGTTTTTGCGCGGGCTACGTTCCAGCAATTGCCGGTCGAAACGTTGTTCGAGTGTTTTTACCTGCTGGCTGACGGCAGATTGCGAGACAAAGTTGAGCGCGGCGGCTTTGGAAAAACTGCCGGTTTCGATCAGGTCGCAAAAGGTTTTGAGCGTTTCGATGTGCATTAACGCAAGGCTATCACACAGTCATCAAAACCTCTTCGCATCAACCTCCTTGCAACTCCGAAATTGAGAAACTACACTCGCGCATCTTCATTGACCGTCCCCGTTACCGATCTTTCGCTACAACATCCCCCAATCCTAAAGTTTTCATTCTTTCCCCAAAAGGAGATCAAACCATGTTGTCACGATTTTCTCTCCGCGCCTTTCAATGTCTGGGGTTGGCGGCGCTGCTTTTAGCGGCGGCGGCGGACACGCAGGCGCAGTTCGATAAGTTACGCAAAAAAATTCCCGGAATGGGCGGCAGCAGCGAAGTGGACACCATCCTGAGCCAGATGGACGGTGCGCGCATCAAATCCGCTTATGCCCGCATCACGCTCAGTCTGGCCGACGACATCATTCATCGTCAGGCGCTGCGCAATTCCACACGGAAAAGCGCGAAAGGTCAGATTGAAAAAGATCAGAAGGAAATAGAAGCGTTGGATCGTTCCATCGCCGAAAAGAAAAAGTTGTTGGCCGAACTAGGCAAACAAACCAATGGCGGCAAGTACGATGAAAAGACCGCCCAGCAAGTCGAGAAGCAAACCAAGGAGGATGAAAATCAGCGCGCCGAAAAACGCGCGATGGTGGATCAGGAAATCGCCGACAAAGAGAAAAACGAAAAGGAACTGAGCAAACAGGATCGTGAAAATTACGGCAAGCTGGCGCGCCTGCTTTACGGCGCGGCCAAACAGGAACGCGAAGCCATGGAAACCGCACAGGACGTAAAACCTCGCGCTGAATCTGCCGCCCGGAACACCGGCAACAGCCCGCTGAGCCTGGCTTCGACTCAACCGAAAAAACTGAACGACGGAGTGAAAAGTTTGAGCGAGATTCTGGCCGAAGGACCGCAACATGCTTCAACGCTGGCCTCGGTGGCCAATCACATGGCCAAAATCGGCGGTGTGGATCTGACCGATTCGAAATTCCAACCCAAAGTCGTCACAGACGAAGACGAAATTCCAACCGATTGGTAAGAGTAGGGCAACCTGCCGAGGTTGCCTTGCTTACTTCAAGGTATCTTTTGAAAACACAGGGCAACCTCGGCAGGTTGCCCTACTCTGAAAATCAATTTTTCTCTCAACACTACGCCATGTTCAAACTTTGCCGACAAGTTTTCATTCTGCTGGCTACTGCGTTGATGCTGTCAGTCGTTTCCGGCGATGCCAAATCACAAGGATTGCCGGAATCGCCGACGCTCGGCGTCCGCTACTTTCGCATCACGTCAGCGACCGATGCAGACTATCGCGGCGACTCCAAAGCGCTGGCCAGCAGCCTGCGCATCGCGCTCGACAACAGCAAAGGCTTCAAACAAATCGTCACGCTCGATGATGAGCAAATCGAACAATTGACCAAACTCATCGCCGATTCCAAGAAGGGCGCTTACAACCGCCAACTGCCCGGCAATCTGGCCGAGCCGCCCGATGCTTATGTTTTCCCCGAACTGCTGCGCGTCGGCGCGGTCGAACGCGATCAGTTCGCGCGCATCGAAATCACCTACACAGTGGAGCTAGGCGCTGCCGCCGTTGATCCCGTGACGCGCGCCATTCTCTTCAGCGACAAGGTGACGCTCAGCGAAAAGCGCAACAAGACAGACACGCGCGGCGGCGCGAAGAATGTTTACGAAGATTTGGTCTCGAAAGCCACTGACCGGTTGGCCGCCAAGCTCGCGGCGTTCTTCCTTAAGCGTGGGCGCGTGCTGCGCGTGGATGAGGCGCAACAAGTGGTTTACATCAGCCTGGGTTCGCGTCACGGCATCAAACCCGGCGACCGCTTCACCGTTCATCAGGTCGAGCGCGAAGGCAAACAATCCGCCGGCGACGCCGCCGAAGAAGAAAGCCTGGCCGAATTCGATCTTGATTCCAAAGCCACGATTGAAATCACTGAAGTGCGCGAAAACGCCGCCAAAGCCAGGCTCAGCGGCGCAGGCAAAGGCATTCAGAAAGGAGACGCCGTTCGCTGGGTCAAACCATAGCTCGGCGATGGCAACGAACATGCTCAAGCAATTCAAACTTTGTTTTTTCCTTTTGACGCTTTGCCTGTCGGGGACAATTTCCGGCGCGCAGTCGCAGCGCAAAACCATTCACATCTTTCTCGAAGTTCGTGAGACGAATCTGGAAAAGCCTTCGACCGTGGCCGTCAACACGCTCAGCGAACGGCTGGCTGCGGCGGGCTTCCGCGTCACCACCAAAAAACGCGAAGCCGAGCTGGTCATCGAAGGAACCTTTGCCTCGCGCCCGACCGCCGTCACCGATGACGTGAAACGCGAGGGCGGAGTGAATGCCGAAGCTTACGCCTCGCTGCGTTTGCTGTCCGACAGCGAAATCATCGCCACCAGCGTCGAGCATTCAGCGCCGGGTGATTGGGCGGTGAACGCCGAGCGCGTCGGCGAAGATCGCTTGATCGAAGTCGCCGGACGCGTCGCGGAGGATTTATTTTCCGGCGATTTTGTCCAGGAAGTGAAGGGCGCTGAGACCAAATCGTCGCCGGAGGGCAAGCCGCAATCAAAACCATCGTCGCGTCCGACAACGCGCAAAACATCAGCGCCCAAACGCGGCGTCAGTTTTCTGGAGGTCGCCAATCTGGTGCAGAACTTCGCGCCTGAAGACCGCATCGTCGCGGCGCTCAAAAAATATGGCATCAAATTCAAACCCCGCGATGCGGCCATCAATCAGTTGCGCAGCCTGGGCGCTTCGGAAACTGTTATCAACGCGGTCAAGTCTTCCACCGTCAACTCTTGAATATGATCGGAAAAATCATCGGTAATTACGAAGTCAACAGCGAACTGGCGCAGGGCGGCATGGGAGCTGTCTATCGCGGACGGCATCAGAAACTACCGCGCGAAGTCGTCGTCAAATCCATCCTGCTGTCGTCCTTCCCGCCGCACGCGCAGGAACAATTGAAAGCACGCTTCATTCGCGAAGCCTACATTCAATCGCAACTCGATCATCCGAACATTGTCGGCGTTTATGAGTTCTTCACCTCGCCGGAAAACTATTACCTGGTGATGGAGTTCGTGAATGGCATGAGCTTGCGCGATTTGATTCAACGGCAAGGCGCACTCGCGCCGCATCAGGCGATTCCGCTGTTCAAACAGGCGCTGGCTGCGCTTGATTACGCGCACAATTTCAGCTACGTGGACGAATCAGGCCGCCAGCACACTGGCATCATTCACCGCGACATCAAACCCGCCAATATGCTGCTGGACGGAAAAGCCAATCTGAAAATCACGGACTTCGGGATCGTCAAACTGGCCGGCGAACGCACTATGACGCGAACGGGCTTTAATCCCGGCACGATTGAATATATGTCGCCGGAACAGATTCGCGGGCTGGAGGTGGACGCGCGCTCGGATTTGTACAGCCTGGGCGTGGCCTTTTACGAAGCCTTGACCGGGCGGCTGCCGTTTCCCTTTTCCGAAACCGGCTCTGAATACGAAGTGTTTCGCGGCCACATTGAAATGTCACCGCCGCCCATCGTCACAGTGCAGCCGAGCGTGCCGTCGGCGCTGGCGGCAATTGTTATGCGCTCGCTGGAAAAAATGCCGGATCGCAGGTTTTCGTCGGCGGCTGAGTTTTTGGACGCGCTGATGGAGTATGAACAACGCAGCGCATCGGCCAATCTGCTCACGGAACAATTCATGCCCGCGTGCCAACCTGAAGCCTCGCATTCGCTGACGGAGCGAATCAGCTATGAAACCAATCTCGCACCGTTGACGGCGGAAGCCTCGTCCGCCGAACCGACAAACTCCACGACTGTCCGTTCGACCGCCCAACCCGCGCAGGCGAATCGCGCAACGCCCAATCCAAATCAGCAGACTCCTAAACCGATACATTCCGAACCGGCGAGGCCGGTTGGCATGCCAATGCGCGCCAATCCGCCGCGACGCACAGGAATGGCGTTGGCCGTAGTCGCCGCGCTTGTTTTGATCGGCGGCGCTGCCGCTTACCTCGTCTGGTCGCAACAACGCACGCAAGCTTCTCTAACGGCTACGCCGACCGCCGGCACATCGCCCGTCGCCGCACCATCTGAAAACGCGCAGTTGCAGCAGGCACAGGCGAAGGAACAGGACGAGCTTTATGTCGAAGCCATCAAACTGCTGGACGATTACCTGAAGCGCAATCCGCAAGCTGCGGATGCCGCCACCATTGCCGCTCGCATCACCGAATTGAAAAAAATTCAGGGCGCGCTGGCGCTGGCGGAACTGGGACTGAATCAAAAAGATTACGCTGCTGCCGAACGCGATTTTTCAGAAGCACTGAAGCTGCGCCCGGAATCGCGGCGCGCTCAAATCGGATTGTCCGAAGCCAAAGCCCGTATGACCAAACCGCGCTGACGATCTTTTGCGTCGCCATCGTTGCTGCTTCTCTTCACCTGACAAAAGAATTGGCGTAACCTTCGTTCGTCGCATCCCAGAACGAACAGGGCGGAGATGTCGCTCCGGCCTATCGAATTCCAAGCAGTATTTCCGTCGCTGAAATTTATGTCGAACCTTCCACCGCGCCGCCTCGCGCGGGCATCAACTTTGATCGGCTGGCTGCTGGCCTTATCCGGCCTGGCAACGCAGGCCAATCAAACTCCGCCGAGTTACGCCAAACAAATCGAACCGCTCTTTCAGGCAAGGTGCGTTGCCTGTCACAACCACGTCGTGCGCAGAGGCGAATTGAATCTGGAAAGTTATGAATCGCTGAAAGCCGGCGGCCAGCGCGGCGCGGCCATTGTGCCGGGAAAAAGTGCCGAGAGCCTGCTGGTCAAAATCATCGTAGGAACGGTTAAACCGCGCATGCCGCTGCTCGACGACCCGCTCGGCACGGAAGAACTCAAACTCATCAAAGCCTGGATTGACGCGGGCGCTCCGGGGCCGACAACGGACAAGGATGCCGCCGCTCCCGTTCCGACAAGCAAAAGCATTTCCGCTCCCGACCTGAAACCGACCGTGCCGGTCAATGCCGCCATCACCGCGCTCAGCTTCGCCGCCGACAATTCGCTGCTTGCCGTTGGTCGTTATCAAACGGTCGAATTGCTCAACACCGACAACGGTCAATCCGTCGGCAAGCTCAGCGGCCACGCCAATCAAGTTCGCGGCTTGGCGTTTAGCCCCGACGGCAAGCTGCTGGCGGCAGCGGGCGGCAATCCGTCGCAGTCCGGCGAAGTCAAACTCTGGGACGTGGCCGCGCGCAAGGAACTGCGCACCATTCGCGGCCATCGCGACAACATCTTCGCCGTGGCTTTCAGCCCCGACGGAAAGATGCTGGCCACGTGCAGCTACGACCGTTTGGTGAAGTTGTGGGATGCGGCTTCGGGCGCAGAACTCAAATCGCTGAAAGATCATACCGACGCCGTGTTCAGCATCGCTTTCAGTCCCGACGGCAAACGACTGGCGTCGGCGTCGGCGGATCGCACGGTCAAGATTTGGGATGTGACGACCGGGCAGCGACTGTTCACACTCAGCGACGGGCTGGACGCGATGAACTCCATTGCCTTTCATTCTTCCGGAAAACTGTTGGCGGGCGCGGGCGCGGATCGCGCAATTCGCCTATGGGAATTGCGCGAAACTGAAGGACGGCAAATCAAATCCCTGATCGCCCACGAAGACGCCATCAATCTCATAGCCTTTTCGCCCGACGGCCAAACGTTGGCGTCCACCGGCGCGGACAAGGTTTTGAAACTGTGGGATGCGGCCAAACTTGAAGAACGG
>CAZRXE010000628.1:0-5410 GCA_964603695.1 uncultured Heliomicrobium sp. | reverse complement strand
GGCCACGGGCTTCGGCGGCTGCACTGGCAATCGCGCTTACAGCATCACCATCGGCGCGGGCGGTTGCCCGACCATCACGCTGCCGGCGAGCCTGGCAAACGGAACGGTCGGCCAGCTTTACACTGTTTCGGCGGCGGCTTCGCCGGCGGGTGGTTACAGCTATGCCGTCAGTTCCGGCACGTTGCCGCCAGGAACCACGCTTTACACCAACTTCGGGCTGATCTTCGGCTTCCCGACGGCGGCCGGCAGCTACACGTTTACCATCACGGCCACGCAAGGCGCTTGCACGGCCAGCCAGAGCTACACTGTGCTGATTAGCGCGGGCTTCGCATCTTCGCTGACCGTGGCCAGCGACTTCGACGGCGACGGCAAGAGTGATTTGTCGGTCTTCCGCGCCGACGGCAATTGGTCAGTCGCCAACAGCAGTAACGGACAGGCTCAAACCACGCTGTGGGGCGCGCCTTACGCGCCTTACAACGACCTGACCGTTTCCGGCGACTATGACGGCGACGGCAAAACCGATCTGGCCGTTTTCCGTCGCGGGACGGAAGGCGCAGGTCACTGGTTCGTCAAACGCAGCAGCGACGGCAAAACCCAAATCACCTTCTGGGGCTTGCCGACGGATATTCCGGTTCCCGGCGATTACGACGGCGACGGCAAAACCGATGTCGCAGTCTGGCGCGGTTCGGAAGGCGTTTGGTTCGTCATCCGCAGTTCGGACGGCAAAGTGACAATCGAGTTTTGGGGATTAAATTCGCTGGGCGATGTGGCGGTACCTGGCGATTACGACGGCGATTTCAAGACCGATCTGGCCATCTTCCGTCGCAGCACCGGCGAATGGTACGTCAAGCGTAGTTCGGACGGCGTGGGCCTGCGCGTAAAGTGGGGACTCGGAACGGATGTCCCGGTGCAGGGCGATTACGACGGCGACGGCAAGACCGATTACGCGGTCTGGCGCGCTTCGGAAGGCAATTGGTACATCGTCGAAAGCGGCACGGCCAAACAGGTCACTGTTTTCCTGGGTGCCTCCGGCGATCTGCCAGTGGTTTCCGATTATGACGGCGACGGCAAAGCCGATCCCGCCATCTGGCAATCGGCGACCGGCGGCTGGCAAATTAAACGCAGCAGCGACGGCACAACGCAGACCCGGGCGTTGGGTCAAAGCGGCGACCTGCCCATTCCAGCCAAACGAAACTAAACCAGCACATCGCTGCCATTTCAGGCCGCCCGTGGAATCTCACGGGCGGCCTTTATTTTTGGCACTACCGATTTTTGAATGTGTAAGGGCAATTTCGACGCACAGAGACCTTAAAGCGAGACCACGCCCGGATCGGCAAGTCCGTCCGTTTGACTAAACCGCACAAAGCCATGGCGCACACGCCACTGACGGACATGACTCACAGATTACCGTAGCCCGACGTTGGTACAAAACCACATCAGCCCCCGCGAATCCTGTGTAACCTTATAGCGGT
This sequence comes from uncultured Heliomicrobium sp., assembly GCA_964603695.1. GTDB lineage: Bacteria > Acidobacteriota > Blastocatellia > RBC074 > RBC074 > RBC074. The sequence goes on along the minus strand of CAZRXE010000628.1, from coordinate 3,938 downwards.
TTTCAGACGAGTGCGACCTGCACATTCAAAGGTTGGACAGGTTCGGAACCTTGATTTTACCCACATTTTCAGTCGCTTGGTTGCCACGCCAAATCTTGGAGTTTCAACCAACCGCGCCAGAGCGTTTGCCAATCGGGGTCGCCATCACTCTTAATATTCCATCGCGCGCAAGCTCATGGAGTACCGACTTTCCTTGCCGGCGGTGTAGGTTTTAACCGGCAGGATTTCGGCACGGGCAGCAAACAAAGCGGGCAGGAAGCAGACGGCAATAAGCACACCAATGGAAGGGACAACGAGGCAATGTTTCAATCAGTTCAACATGCGGAGAAACTTCTCCTGACCAAAAGTTTGTTGAAGTCTGTGCATAAATCCTGGAGGCAAAGCCTATGGGGTGCGGCACTGCTTTCCCACCGCTTTCATCATTGCGAGGTTCCTTGCCTTCAGCCTTTTGCCTGAGAAATAAATTGGGAAAGCGGCGCTGCACGCCGCACTCCATATTGCGCTCACGTTTCCAACACTTGGTTACAAACAACTCTAATTTGCACAGGCTCCAGTTTGTTGACGACCGGCGAAAATGACCTGAGTAAGGTATTGCGAAAGGACTTGCCGGCGTTCGGGGTCGCTGCGGTAAATCACACTGACTGCTGATACGCGGCGGATGTTACCCGGCAAATGCCGGAACGCCAACGCGTCTGGCCCGGCTTAAAGAACAATGTCGAAGCAATAAAGCTGCGTGATGAACTCGCCGCGATTCTTCGTTTGCGCAAACTTCGCCCTAACGCTTACGCCCGAACTTGCGTGGGTGTAATTGGCCGTTCAAACCAGATTGTGTTTCAGAGCCGCCGCCACGGCTTCGGATTTGGAATGCACTTTGAGCTTTTCGTAAACGCGGCGGACGTGAAATGAAATGGTGTTGACCGAAACGCCGATTTCCGTCGCTGCCGTTTTGTAATTGTGGCCTTCGACCAGCAATTTCAGGACGCGCAGTTCGTGTGGCGTCAGCGTGCAGCCGGTTTCCGCAGGCGGCGGAACGGTGCGAAACAGATGGATGGTTTTGACGGGCAAGGGCGCAAGCGGCGCGTTCGAGTTCCGACGGTCTCGATTGTCGGACGGCGCGGACAAACCAACGCCGATCAGTAAAACCTCGCGTGAAGTTTGAGCCGCCAGCAGCTTGCCGATTTCTGCCAACGCGGATTCCGTGGTCCCAAAACTTCCCACACATTCATGGCGATTAAGCAGTGACATTGCGTTGCCTCTTTCAATTCGTGGTTTGAATTTCCATTGCTGAAACATTTTGGTGCGACGCCGCGCACCTTAGCCGAGGCCGCTTTGTTCGACCGTGTGTTTTTCGGAACCCGGCATTGCATTGCCAGGCGAGCGAAGCTCTCGGCTGACGATTGATCCCGTGCGCAATTCCGCAGGCGAGTTGTATCGTGGTGGCTGCCCAGCCTGTCCGCCTCCGGCAAAAGGGTGATCGCTTGACGATTGATCCTCATGCTTCTAGCGGGTTTTACACTTGGGAACTGATGGAGTTTTGCGAAAAACATAAAATCACGCACACCATTACCGCCGAAGCAAATCAAATCAATGATAAGAAGAAGGGGTTGATCTGGCGTTACCCTGTGACTGCTAATGTCGCAATTGGACTGGAACAGGATGGCTTTGTTCAAGCAACGTTGCCTGCCCAAAGTTTGCCGGACAATGAAATTCGGCACGCTGCGGCATCGGGTGCTGAATGTTGCAGCCAAAATGGTTCACAAAAGAGGCGACGAAAACCTTTATCAAGACTGGTGAGCCATTGCGCTCAAGCAGTTAGCTCAACTAACACCCACCAATCCTTAAACTATGGATTCAGGCTTTAGCTCCTCAGACTGTTTGCCGTACATCTGGGATCTATACCAGTTTATAAGGTGATTGCCCTGATTGAGTTGGAGCCAAGCGATGGTGGACATAAGTTTCGGAAATTGAACTCTTGCAATTCACTTCGTACAAAATTCATACAGCCCGACTTCATTTGGCCTGACCTACAATGTGGCAAGAAAGTTGTGTGTCAGCCGTATGCGTGGCGACGTGTCCGCCACGCATACGGATAGGTTATGGACAAAAACACAGGATCTGAGGCCACATATAATCCAGATGCCACTTATCGTTGGCAGTTTAATTATCAATTCACCTTGCGACAGGCGGCGGAACTCGTCACCTACTTGCACGAACTCGGAATCAGTCATTGTTACGCTTCGCCACTGTTGATGGCGCGTCCCGGCAGCCTGCACGGTTACGATGTGATAGATCACACGCGACTCAACTCTGAACTCGGCGGCAAGGACGAGTTCGTCGCTTTCGCCGGCGAACTCAAGGCACGCGGAATGGGACTTATTTTGGATGTCGTGCCCAATCACATGTGCATTGCGGGCGCGGGCAATCGTTGGTGGGAAGACATTTTGGAAAACGGCCCCGGCTCGCCTTTCGCCGAGTTTCTAGATATTGACTGGCATCCGCCCAAAATCAACTTGCGCAATAAAGTGTTGCTACCGACGCTCGGCGAACAATACGGGCGCGTGCTGGAAAATCAGGACCTTCAGTTGGAATACCGGCGCGGAAAATTTCTGCTGCGCTGTTATGAAACGCGTCTGCCGATTGCGCCGAGAACAACGATTCCGCTGTTGCAAATGACGCGACAGCAGATCGGCGAAATTCTGGACGAATTGCATCCGCACGCACTGGAACTGGAAAGCATCATCACAGCGCTTGAACATCTGCCGCCGCGCACCGTGGAGAACCCCGCCAAACGCAAGGAACGGCTGCGCGAAAAGGAAGTCATCAAGCGGCGCTTGTCCGCTTTGATCCGGCAAAGCCGCGTCATCCGGCACGCGCTCGAAGAAACCCTGCGAACTTACAACGGCGAAAAAGGCGATCCGCGAAGTTTCAACGCTCTGGAAGAATTGTTGACTCATCAATCTTACAGGCTCTGTTACTGGCGCGTGGCGGCGGATGAAATCAATTACCGACGATTTTTCGACGTAAATGAGCTAGCTGCCATTCGCGTTGAAGAGCCCGCCGTGTTTGCCGAAGTCCACCAATTGATTTTTGAACTGATGCAGGAAGGCTGGGTGACGGGTTTGCGCATTGACCACATTGACGGTCTGTTTGATCCGGCGGGTTATTTGAACGATTTGCGGCGCGAGGCGGCCAAGTCATTGCGACAGGCGGAAGGCGCGCCCAAGCTGCCGCGACAACGAGCGAACAAGGAAATAGAACGTTCGTGTTACGTCGTCGCCGAAAAAATCCTCGAATACAACGAGAAATTGCCGTCCGGTTGGCGAACCGACGGCACGACGGGTTACGACTTTCTCAACATGCTCAACGGCGTCTTTGTCGAAACGCAAAGCGAAAAACTTTTTCATCGCCTGTACGAACGGTTTACCGGGCTGGCCGTCAGCTTCAAGGAAGTGGCGTACGAATGTAAAAAGCTGATCCTGCGCGTGGCGATGTCCAGCGAACTGCACGTGCTGGCGCGCCGGCTGGACCGCATTTCCGAACAGCACCGTTATTCGCGCGATTTCACCTTGAATAGTTTGCAGTATGTTCTGGGCGAAGTGGTCGCCTGCTTTCCCGTCTATCGCACTTACGTCCGCCCCGGCGATGCCGAAGTCGGCGCTGAGGATCGCCGCGCGATTCAAGCCGCGATTCGCGATGCCAAGCGGCGCAATCCGGCGCTCAGCCCTTCACTGTTCGATTTCATCGGCGGGTTGTTGCTACTCGAAATCCCGGCGGGATTGAGCGAAAACCAGATTGCCGACCGGCGCGAATTCGTCATGCGCTTTCAGCAATTGACCGGCCCGGTAATGGCCAAAGGTCTGGAAGACACGGCCTTTTACCGTTGGTTTCCGCTGACTTCGCTCAACGAGGTCGGCGGCGATCCGGCGCGATTTGGCGTG
>CAZRXE010000627.1:0-5217 GCA_964603695.1 uncultured Heliomicrobium sp. | reverse complement strand
GTCGTCATCGTCCTGACTGAACTGAAACAATTCGTTGATTGCATCACGTTCCAGCAACGCATCCGGATAATGCGGCACGTAAGTCTCAACTTCTATATGTCGGTATTTTTGCGGCAACTCCGCCACATCAATCACCTGATTCGGGAACATAATCGTCAGGCGCTCGACCAGATTGCCTAACTCGCGGACATTGCCCGGCCAGGCATGTAATTTCAGGCTTTCAATTGCACGCTCGGTAAACTTCAAACCGGACTGTCCCTGCGCTTCCAGCCGCTGCAACAGCTCCGATAATAACAGCGGCAAATCGTCGGTGCGGTCTTTTAATGCCGGAGTATCAATTGGGAACACGTTGAGCCGGTAATACAAATCTTCGCGAAAACGCCCGTCTTTGACCATCGCTTCCAAATCGCGATTGGTCGCGGCCAGCACGCGCACGTCCACCTTGATGGGCCGCGTGCCGCCGACGCGCGTGACTTCTTTTTCCTGCAAGGCGCGCAACAGTTTGGCCTGCATCGCTCCGCTCACTTCGCCGATCTCGTCCAGAAACAAAGTGCCTTTGTCGGAAATCTCGAACAAGCCTTTCTTTTCGGCGTGCGCGCCGGTGAAGGAGCCTTTTTCGTGGCCGAATAATTCCGATTCCAGCAGGTTTTCGTTGATGGCCGCGCAGTTGACGGCTTGAAAGCGTTCGTTGATGCGCGGGCTGGCTTTGTGAATGGCGCGGGCGATGCGCTCTTTGCCAGTGCCCGATTCGCCGCGAATCAGCACCGTGGAAGGCGACGGCGCGACTTTGACGATCATCTTTTTGACGCGCTCCATCGCGTCTGAAACGCCTATGATTTCTTCATCCACGGCGCGCATTTGCGAAACGGCTTTGGAAATGACTTCGAGCAGCTTGGCGCGGTCGAGCGGTTTTTCCAGATAATCGAACGCGCCGCCGCGCAAAGCTTCCTTGACCGTTTCAATCGAACCGTGGGCGGTCATCAAAATGACTGGCGTTGAACTGTCCAGTTGCGATAACTCTGTCAGCAATTGAATGCCGTCCATTCCGGCCATTTTCAGGTCGGTCAGCACCAAATCGAAATTTTCATGCTTGAAGGTGCGTAAGGCTTCCTGGCCGGAATTAGAAGTTTTCACTTCGTAAAGTGGCGCGCCTGATTCATCAAGCTCCGCTGTGAGGATCATTTGCAGGATGTCGCGTTGATTCTTCTCGTCGTCAACAACGAGGATTCTTCTCGCAGCCATGGGTATTCTCCGTTGGGATCGAAAGTTTTTACGTCTTGGGAATCAAGGGGAAGATAGGGGAAGCAGTTTCAATTCGCAATGCCGCCGTTTCCGCTCGAAGCCTTGCGCGGCAGCGTGACGACGAAGGTTGTGCCCAAACCGACTTCGCTTTCCACGCGGATTTGCCCGCCGTGCTCTTCAATGATTTTTTTCGTCAACGGCAAGCCCAGCCCGATGCCTGTTTCTTTGGTTGAATAGTAAGGCTCGAAAATCTGTTCCATCGCTTCGGGCAGAATGCCCGTGCCGGTGTCAGTCACTTCGATGTCCAGCCGGTCGTTTTCGGAAAACAAGCCGACTTCCAATTCGCCGCCCGCCGGCATGGCTTGAATAGCGTTAATCATCAGGTTTGAAAAACAGGTTTTCAGTTGTTCGGGATCGGCGTTGAGTTTGGTCCCGTCGCCGTCGGCTTCGGATTCGATGGTGATTTTGACACCCTGATCATCGGCTTTGGCTTTGACCAAATCGCGAACTTCTTCGACCAGCGTCAGCGCGTCGAGTTCGCGCAGCTTGAGTTTCGCCGGGCGGCCATAACTGAGAAAGTCGCTGACCAAGCGATTCAGCCGCGCCAGTTCGTCTTTGATCGTGGTCAGAATGTGTTTGTACTGCGCGCGCTGCGCTTCGTTGGCCGGGCCGAAGGTTTCGCGCAGATGGTCAATCGAAAGGTTGATGAAATTAAGCGGATTGCGGATTTCGTGCGCGATGCCCGAAGCCAGGCGCCCGATCACCGCCGAACGTTCGGAGCGTTGCAACTGCTCTTCGAGTTCGCGACTGCGGCGCAGAACGGTCAGCATTTCGTTGAAGGTCTTGGCCAGCGCGCTGACTTCTTCCGGGCCTCTGACTGGGACTTCAAAATCCAGATTGCCGGCGGTGACGCGGCGCGCGGCCTGTCCCAGGTCTGTAATCGGTTGCGTGAACCGACGACTGAACACCGCCACCAATGCAATCAACAGCGCGCCCAAGCCAGCGAAGGCAATCAGCCGGTCGCGCGCGGCGGCCTGTTTGACACGATTGAGCCGGTTCATAGAAATGATGATGTAGATTTTGCGAATGCCTTTCTCCGTTTCGGTGATAAGAAAAAGCGTGCGGCTTTGGTCGCCGCCCGCCGCGGGAAAGTCTTTCGTGAAATCGCCTCGCTGCACCAGCGGCGCATCGCCGATTAGCGTATTGACTTGCCGTCCGCGCTCTTCGCGGTCCGTGCTGTCATACACTTTGCCGTCCGGCTCGACGATCAGGATGTGACGGATGATGCTTTCCGAATCAATGCGCAATCCGTCCGGCTGTCCATCCGGCTGCCCATCTGGTTGCCCGTACGGCTGATTGACCAGGTTGTAAAGAAACAAGCCTTCGGACAGGGAACGAAAAGTGACGTTCGTCGCCAGCGTGATTGCCTGAATGTATTCGTCCACTTGCCGTGTGGTGCGCGTTTCCAATCGCTGATTGATGAGCAGAATCACCAGACTGCTGATGAGCAAAGTGCAGGCGATGAAGGCCACCATCTGCGCGCGAAAGCTGGCGAAGGGTTTGAACATTTCGGCAAGTTTCATGTGTGATCCGATGTTAGAGTTTGGCGAGCAGCCTTTGCGCTCTTTCGCGCGCGTGGCGGTCGGTGATAGTGGCCGACGCAACCGTCGGCTGATTGGCGACTTCCTGAAGCTGGCGGCGGGCATCTTCCTTGCGACCGTCTTCCTTGTAGGCTTCGGCCAGCGCGATTTTCATTTCCAGATTCTGAGGCGCTATTTTGATGCCTTGTTCCAGGCGCGTGATGGCGCGCTTCAGATTGCCGCCGACAATGCGCGGCAGTTGCCGATCCATTTCGCCCAACGCCAGATAAGCGCCGCCGTCGTTATAGCGGTCATTCAATCGCAACACGGTTTCCATTTCGGCGCGAATCTTTTTAACGGTTTGCAAAGCTTTGAGCGCGCCAACCTGTTCGCTGTAACCGCCGTAATTGGCCGCCAGCCAGAAATGGCCTTCGACGGCGTTGGGTAACGCGGCGACAGCGCGCTGTCCAAAGGCGATGCCTTTTTGAAAATAAGAATTCTTCTCGTTTTTGGCGCTTCCATCGCCAACGTAGTAATAAGCCCGCGCTGCCCGCCACAGCCACTGATAGTTATTGCCATCCGCAGTCAGCGCGCGTTCAATGGCGGCGAGAGATTGCTTGTCGCGTTCCAGGCTTTCGCCCACCGTGAGCAGGTGATCGGCTTCCTGGAACGGATTGGCTGGTTTGGTCTGCGCCACGGCGGCGACCAGCAAAGAACACATTATGAGAATCGAAAAAATAGTACTTCGCATGGCGCGAAAAGCTAGCAACTTGGCTTCTCTTGCGCAAGATTGCCGTACGCCGATGCGCGCGCATCGGCTGGCAGGGCGCTTGCTTGACTCGCCTATGACCGTCACTTATAGTTTTCGCCGGTCGCAATTAAGCAGCCTGAAATCGTCTTAACACAAGAAAAGAGGTAGTTATGGGCTTAGGAATGCCGGAAGTCATTTTGATTCTCGTCGTCGCGCTGATTATTTTCGGTCCGCGCAAACTGCCGGAACTCGGCAAATCGTTGGGGCAGGCAATGACACAATTTCGTCGCGCTTCGGATGATTTCAAGCGCACCTGGGAACAGGAAGTCGAAACGGAGAAATACCGCAAAGGTGAAACTTCGAGCAGCTCGGGCAACGGCTATAACTCGTCAAGCGGTTACGGCGATTCCTACAATCCTTACGGCGGCGAAGCTGACACGCATACGACGTCTTCCGGCAGCGATAAGCAAACCGCGGCGACTGCTTCCAAACCGGAGGCAGCTCAAACCGAAGTTGCCGCCGCCGTCGGTGCCGGAGCGACCGCCGAATCGAAGCAGAAAACCTGGATATAGTTTTCGTGTTGTATTCAATGGCGGCAAACGCCGCGCGAAAGATTGGTTGCCGTCGAGCCAAACGCGATTGCGAAAGCTCATCGGTCAACCAATTTTTTATTTGAGGTGGAAATCAGATGGCAACAGAAGTACTCAACCCGGCAGGCAACGAAGCAGCGGAAGAACGCGAAGGTTTGCAGATGTCCTTTTTGGATCACCTGGACGAACTGCGCCGCAGACTGGTTTATTCGGTGGCCGCCATCATGATTGCGTTCTGCGTGTGTTTTTACTTTTCAGACCGCATCTTCAATTTCCTGGCCGTGCCTGTGAAACAGCAGTTGCGCAAGATGCGCATTTCGGCGCAGATGGTTAACGGCACGGCGGACCTGTCGCAGTTGAAAGAGGGGGAGGTCGCGCAATACACCTTCGTGCAGGAAAGCTCAGTCGGCCGCGTGAAAGTTCCGCTGGGGACAACCATCCGCGTCAAATCCATCCTCAAGGACGGCAAGCAGCAAACAGTTTTGTTCGAACCATGGGCCGTTGGCAAAAACGTGCTGCCGGCGGGCAAACCGCTCAGCGAAATCCTGTCTGAAGGCGGTGGAGAAGTCGTTTATGACGAAAACGAAGACCTGGTGATTAACAAAGTCGGCGGCGCATTTTCGTTGTATATGACCATCGCGCTTTACACCGGCATCGCGCTGGCGATTCCGTTTTTGTTCTATCAGATATGGGCGTTCATCTCGCCGGGCCTGTACAAACACGAAAAGCATTACGCCGTTCCAGTGGTGCTGATGAGCGCGATCTTCTTCACGCTCGGCGCGACATTCGCCTATAAAATCGCCTTTGCCAGAGCTTGCGAATACCTGCTCGGCTTGCAACAGGAAGGCAGATTCCGAACGCTCATCAACGCCGAGGATTACTTCGACCTGATAATCATGATCATGCTCGGTCTGGGCGTGGTTTTTCAGATCCCGACGTTGTCTTTCCTGTTGGGGCGGATCGGTTTGGTGACGCCGAAAATGATGCTGAAGTATTGGCGGTATGCGGTCATTTTGATCTTCATTATTGCCGCACTGCTGTCGCCGACGCCGGA
>CAZRXE010000626.1:0-8837 GCA_964603695.1 uncultured Heliomicrobium sp. | reverse complement strand
TCCCACGAAAGATGAAATTCAAGGCGAGAGCAAGTTTACTATAAAGGCGTGAACTGTGCAGCGCGGGGCAAGGCCGGAGTGCCATGACGAACTCAGGACTCAAAGCGCAATCGCCACCTGATTTTTCCGAACTATTGAGGTTTGAGATTTTTACTGATAACCTCAGTCCGTAAGTCATTGATCCCATTAAAAAGTGCGCCCGTAGCTCAGTTGGATAGAGCGCCGGCCTTCGAAGCCGTAGGTCACAGGTTCGAGCCCTGTCGGGCGCGCCACTTCATTTGGAACGATTGCCCAGGGCTTGGTAATTGAGGGATTGATTCAGGAATAGACGTTTTGCTCAGCCGCCGCCGTATGCTACCTTGCCCGCTTCCAGACAACGGCCACTGGCCGATCCCACGACACCACGACTTCTAAACTTTCGAGAAAGGAGCCATTCCGATGAGCGAACCACAAGCTCGCATCGCCGCGACGCAACCGCCGCTTTCCGTTTTGCAGGCTTTCGATTTCGATGAAACGGCTAACGGAGAAACTGAGAGCGATGTGCCGGCGCTGGAAAACGGCGACCGGCTGACCTGGCAGGAATTCGAGCAGCGTTATGACGCCATGCCGGAATTGAAAAAAGCCGAACTGATTAAAGGAGTCGTGTATATGGGTTCCCCTGTAAAGCATAAAAGACACAGTAATCCTCACAGCAAAATGATTGGGTGGTTGTTTGTTTACAGCGCGGGAACGCCCGGTACGGAGTCAGCAGATAACGGAACCACACGCTTGGACGACGAAAACACGCCACAGCCGGACGGCATGCTGCGATTGCTGACTGAGTGCGGCGGAAACTCTCAAATTGACGAACACGATTACTTGGTTGGTGCGCCGGAGTTGGCGGTGGAAGTGGCTTCGAGCAGCGCTTCCTATGACCTGCACGATAAGAAAGATGTTTACGGCCAATTCGGCGTCCGGGAATACATCGTCTGGAGAACCCGCGACCGAAAGATTGATTGGTTCCGGCTGGAAAACAATCAATACATTAAAGTCGAATTGAACGAAACCGGCGTCATCGAAAGCAGCGTGTTTCCGGGATTGCGATTAAACGTCCCGGCGATGCTGGCCGGAAACATGGCTGCGGTGCTGGCCGAACTACAAACAGGATTGGACTCGCTCGAACACGCGACCTTTGTTGAACAACTGGCGCAACGAAAAACCGAAAACGAAAAACTGAAAACTGAAAACTGAAAACTGAAAACTGAAAACTGAAAAATGCCCAAACGAACCGACATTCACAAAATACTGATTATCGGCTCCGGTCCGATTGTGATCGGCCAAGCCTGCGAATTCGATTATTCCGGCACACAAGCCTGCCGCGCGCTGAAGAAGGAAGGCTTTGAAGTCGTGCTGGTCAATTCCAACCCGGCGACGATCATGACCGACCCGGAATTGGCTGACCGAACCTACGTCGAACCGCTGACGATGGAGGCCGTCACGGCGGTCATCGAACGCGAACGCCCAGACGCGCTGTTGCCGACCGTTGGCGGACAAACCGCGTTGAATCTGGCCGTCAAACTGGCCGAAAGCGGCGTGCTGGCCAAGCACGGCGTGGAACTGATCGGCGCGAAACTCGACGCCATCAAAGTCGGCGAAGACCGTCTGCTGTTCAAAAAAGCGATGGACGAAATCGGCCTGCAAATGCCGAAAGCGCGCTTCTGCCACACGCACGACGAAGCCATGACCGCCGCCGAAGAAATCACCTTTCCAATTATTATTCGCCCCAGCTTCACGCTGGGCGGCACGGGCGGCGGCATCGCCTACAACTATGAAGAGTTTGAAGAAATCGTCGAACGCGGCCTGACCGCTAGCCCAATCAGCGAAATCCTCGTTGAAGAATCCATCATCGGTTGGAAGGAATTCGAGCTGGAAGTGATGCGCGATCTGGCCGATAACGTGGTCATCATTTGTTCGATTGAAAACTTCGACGCGATGGGCGTTCACACGGGCGATTCGATCACCGTCGCGCCGGCGCAAACCCTGACCGACCGCGAATACCAGATGATGCGCGACGCAGCCATCAAGATAATTCGCAAAGTCGGTGTTGAAACCGGCGGATCGAACATTCAATTCGCTGTCAGCCCGCGCGACGGCAGCCTGCGCGTTATCGAAATGAATCCGCGCGTGTCGCGTTCGTCGGCGCTGGCGTCCAAAGCTACCGGTTTCCCGATTGCCAAAATCGCCGCCAAACTCGCCATCGGCTACACGCTGGACGAAATCCCTAACGACATCACCAAAAAGACGCCGGCTTCGTTTGAGCCGACGATTGATTACGTCGTCGTCAAAATTCCGAAATGGGCGTTTGAAAAATTCCCCGGCAGCGAAGACACGCTCGGCACGCAAATGAAATCCGTCGGCGAAGTGATGGCCATTGGCCGCACGTTCAAGGAAGCTTTTCTGAAAGGCGTGCGCTCGTTAGAACGGCGCAACTCGCCGTATGTCGGTTACGTGGACGATGAAACCCTGCGCCGCAAATTGATTATTCCGAACTCGGATCGGATTCATTATCTGCACGCGGCGTTCGAGCGCGGCTGGACGGTGGATGAACTGTACGAATTGACGAACATTGATCCCTGGTTCCTGGGCCAGCTTCGCCAAATTGTCGAAGTGCAAAACGAATTGAAGGAAGAAGATTTGCCCTCACTTTCCGCCGTGCAGCTTCGGCAGGCAAAACGAATGGGCTTTTCAGACGCGCGCATCGCCGATTTGCTGAAAGTTTCCGAAGACGATGTTCGCGCCAAACGTCTGGCTGAAAACGTCCGTCCGGTTTACAAGCGCGTGGACACTTGCGGCGCGGAGTTTGAATCGTTCACGCCGTATTTGTATTCGACCTACGAAACCGAGTGCGAATCGAATCCCAGCGACCGCAAGAAAATCATGATTCTAGGTTCCGGGCCGAACCGCATTGGGCAGGGAATTGAATTCGATTACTGCTGCTGTCACGCCGCGTTTGCGCTGAAGGAAGACGGTTACGAAACCATCATGGTCAACTGCAACCCCGAAACCGTCTCGACCGATTACGACACATCGGATCGTCTTTATTTCGAGCCGCTGACCTTTGAAGACGTGATGCATATCGTCGAACTTGAAAAACCGGAAGGTGTGATTGTGCAATTCGGCGGGCAAACGCCGCTGAATCTGGCCATGCGTTTGCACCAAGCAGGCGTACCGATCATAGGCACTTCGCCGGAATCCATTGACTTGGCCGAAGACCGCAAACGCTTCGGCAAATTGATTGCCGATCTGAACATCCCGCAACCGATCAACGGCACGGCGGTCACCGTTGAAGAAGCCAAGCGCGTGGCGGCAGGAATCGGTTATCCGGTGCTGGTGCGACCGAGTTACGTGCTGGGCGGACGCGCGATGATGATCGTTTACGACGAAGTCAGCCTGGAAACTTACATGAAAACCGCCGTCGAAGCATCGCCGGAAAAGCCCGTGCTGATTGACCGATTTTTGGAAGACGCCTTCGAGGTGGACGTGGACGCCCTGGCCGACGGCGAACGCTGCGTGATTGCCGGCATTCAGGAACACATCGAAGAAGCAGGCATTCACTCCGGCGATTCTTCCTGCGTACTGCCGCCTTACATGGTCAAGCCGGAACATCTGGACACGATGCGCCGCTATACGCGCCAACTGGCGAAGGCCTTGGATGTGCGCGGCTTGATGAACATTCAGTTCGCCATCAAAGACGACATCGTTTACGTGCTGGAAGTGAATCCGCGCGCCTCGCGCACCGTGCCGTTCGTTTCCAAAGCGGCGGGCGTGCCGCTGGCAAAGATTGCTTCGCGCGTGATGACCGGGCGCAAACTCAGCGAGTTCAATTTGCCGGATGAGCTGCCGATCAATAATGTTTTCATCAAAGGGCCGGTGTTTCCCTTCAACAAATTTCCCGGCGTTGACCCTGTGCTGGGGCCGGAGATGCGTTCGACCGGCGAAGTGATGGGCATGGCGGAAAACTTCGGCGCGGCCTTCGCCAAAGCTCAAATGGGCGCGAATGCTCCGCTGCCGACCGAAGGCACTGCGTTCATCAGCGTCAACGACAACGACAAGAAAAACGCCGTCCGCATCGCCAAACGTCTGCACGATCTCGGCTTCAAAATCGTGGCCACGCGCGGAACTGCGGGCTTTCTGAACGACGCCGGCGTCCATTGCGAGCGCGTGTTCAAAGTCAACGAAGGCCGACCGAACGTGGTGGACTTAATCAAGAGCGATGAAATTGACCTGATCGTCAACACGCCGCTCGGTCGTTCGTCGTATTACGATGAACGCGCCATCCGCCGCGCCGCGATGCAATACAGCGTGGTGACATTCACGACTCTGACCGGCGCGAACGCCGCCGCCAACGCCATTGCTGCGATGCGCAAGGAAGGCAAGCTGAGCGTTATTAGTTTGCAAGAGCATCACGCCTAGATTTTTAACTCGCCGAAAACGAATGGAGTTCAGGTTTTCACCCAGGTTTGATGTGGGAAAACTTGAACTCCATTCATTTTTCGATATGATGCGCCAGCATTAGGAAAATTAGTCATTAGCACTTCTCAAACTACCGTGGTCAATAAATGCCAGTCCTGAGGCTAATGTTTTTGCATCAGGGCGAAAATGTTTCTCGACCGGCAGCGTGAAATTCCTGAATACTAGGAGACGGCCAATGCTGACAACAGGCACAATTTTACAAAATCGCTACTTAATTAAAGGTCTACTGGGTCAGGGAGGAATGGGCGCGGTTTACGAAGCGGAAGCCATTCATCTGGGCAATATTCGCGTGGCGGTCAAAGAAACGTTGAACGGCGGGAATCAGGAACTGCGCGAACAATTCAAGCGCGAGGCCTCAATGCTGGCCAGACTACGGCACTCTGCCCTGCCGTTGGTCAGCGACCATTTTATCGAAGGCGATGGACAGTTTCTGGTGATGGATTTCATCCCTGGAGAGGATTTGGGATATTTGCTCGAAGGCCGTGAGCAGCCCTTTGAACCGGAAATCGTCATGGATTGGGCGGAGGCGTTGTTGACGGCGCTTGACCACATTCACACGCAAAAACCGCCGATCATTCACCGTGACATCAAACCGGCCAATCTCAGGCTAACGCCGGATGGCCGCATTTTCTTGCTGGATTTTGGTCTGGCCAAAGACAACAACCTGCTGTCGCGTTCTGGCAAAAGTCTGCACGCCTTCACCTTGTCTTACGCCCCCCCTGAGCAAATCGCCAACCTGGGAACGGACACGCGAAGCGATCTTTATTCTTTAGGCGCAACGCTTTACCACCTGTTGACCAAATCACTGCCACAGGATGCGCATGTGCGTGAAGAGCTTTGCAAACATTTCATGCCCGATCCGCTGAAACCTGCTCATCAGCTCAATGATCACGTTTCTTTCCCCTTCGCTGCGGTCATTGCGCGCGCCATGTCGCTGAATCGAGAGGATCGTTATTCGTCTGCTTTGGAAATGCGTCAGGCATTGCAGAAAGCAAGACTGGAACCAGTCGGAGCCACACTGCCAATGCCTCCCGCGGAAGTGACTTTCCCCGACTTTTCTTCAACTGCTCAAAAATCCGGCTCTCAAAAATCCGGTGGAAGCCAGGAACAACCACATCGCGCCACTATTCCTTTGCCCTCCTCCGGTTCGCGTGGCAATTCCGCCCAGGCTCAGGTCTCCTCTCCGCCCTCCGTGCATCTCACGCTACCGGAAACGGCGGATGACGGGCGAAAAAAGAAGATATTGATTGCTGCGGTTGGAGGAGTGGTGCTGCTGGCAGTTCTTTTATTTTGGTGGTTGTCACGTCCAACCACGCCCGTTCCCGTCACTGTAACAACTCCGTCCCCAACGGCTACCGTTCAAGCGACAGTGACTCCAACAGCTTCTCCAACCACGACTGCCACTCCTGCTCAAACACCGGATGCCAGAAACAATGCCCGCTCACGAGAAGAAGAGCGTAGACGGAGAGAAGAAGAAGAAGCCCGGAAAGCGAAAGAGGCGCTGGAACGCGCTAATCGAGAAGCCAGGGAAATTCAGGAAGCGAAGAAGAAACTGGAAAAAAGGTAAATCCCAAACCTCTCAGGTTTGCTCAGTCCTAGATGAAGGAGGGTACCAAGAACAATGAACGCAAACACTTTTCAATCAGCATTTCGACGTATCACTTCAATTCGCTGGTTTCTGATAGCCGGATTGCTGCTCGCAAGCGGATTGACAGCGGTCAATGCCAGACAACAAAGCGCGCCTCCTTTGACCAAAGCCGGAATTCTCGCTTATTTGAAAACAATCTCTCCGGATAATGAGAGGGCGCATAGCGAAATTAGGAGTTTGATTGAGAAGCAAGGGGTTGATTTTGAATTGACGCCAACAGTCAAAGAAGAATTTCAGCAAATGAGGCGTGAGGTTTTTCGGGAACGCCGTCTGAGACCTTTGGCTGAAGATCGTTTATTCAATGATTTATTGAACCTGATTGCCTCCAAATATGTGCGAACCAAGCCGACGCCGACGCCAACGCCAACACCGAAGCCAGCCATTTTAGAGGGAGCGGCATTCAACAAAGAAGCCTTGCTTGGGGAACTCGTCAAGGTAAAGGCTGATCTGTTGGTGGAAGCGATCAAGGCGCGCGGAGTCGTGTTCAAACTGACATTGGAAGAACAAGTGCGCTTTTATGAAAACGGCGCGGATAAAAGCGTCGTTGACGCCATCAAGCAAAACTATCACGCGCCGATCATCAGCACGAAAAACCCTTACCTCAACGCGGAGTTCATCGTTTTGCCGGAAGGCGAGTTTCAAATGGGCGCGGAAAAATGGGAAGAGGATGAAGTCCCTGTTCATGCAGTGCGAATCGGGGATGGTTATGAAATCGGGAAACACGAAATCACTCAGGCGCAATGGACGCAAGTGATGGAGAACAATCCCAGCCGCTTCAAAGCGCCGAATAATCCGGTTGAAAATGTTTCCTGGGAAGAGACACAAGCCTTCATCAAACGCCTCAACGACCGCAATGACGGTTACCTTTACCGGCTGCCGACCGAAGCCGAATGGGAATACGCCTGCCGCGCGGGAACAAATGGCGATTACGCCGGAAACATAGACGATCTGGCCTGGCACACTGGAAATTCCAGTGACCAAACGCATCCGGTGGGAGAGAAAAAGCCTAATCGCTGGGGGCTTTACGATATGCACGGGAATGTCCGCGAATGGGTGCAGGATTTGTATGCCACCTATCAACCGGGGGCAGCCGCCGATCCGCGCGGGCCGGAGCTTGGAACAGACAGAGTTTTGCGCGGCGGAGGCTGGAAGGACAAAGGGGATTTGAGTCGTTCCTCAAATCGCTCTTCCCGTTCAATCTCCATCCGCGAAGACAATATCGGTTTTCGATTGGCCAGAACCAAACGGCCGCCTTCCATTCCTGCTGAAAACACCCAGATTGCCGCTAACAAAACTGAAACTCCAACTCCGGCAAACGCCACCACACCTGCCCCGCCCAAACCTGCTCCCACAACACGTCCTTCTGCCGTTCAAAACGAAATACTGTATTTGTCCAAAAGTGTGCTGTTGCAAAAAGCCATCAAACAAGTAACCCCTCTTTATCCTTCAGTCGCTAAATCTAATAACATCAAGGGACAGGTGGATATTGCCGTGGAAATAGATGAACGAGGAGATGTAATCAAAACCGTTGTTGTCAGCGGCCCGGCCTTGTTGCGTACAGCTTCGGAGCAAGCCGCCAAACAATGGAAGTTTACTCAGACCTTTTCTTCCGAAGGAAAGCCCATCAAGGTTTCGGGTGTGATAACTTTCAACTTCGCTCCCTAAAGCCACTTCAGGAAAAAAATATCTTGAGCAAAAAAATCGCTGAGTTCCTTGCCGAATTGGAGAAGGCCGAAAAGCTGCTCGCGCGCCGCGACCCGCAAATGCGCAGCTTTATCAAACGTTACAGCCCTTGCGCCATTCGCCCGCATACGCGCTACTTTCACACGCTGGTCGGTTCGATCATTTCGCAGCAGCTTTCGACCAAAGCCGCCGACACCATTCACAAACGCTTTCTTGCGCTTTACGCGCCGAGCCGTTTACCCAAACCGGCGCAAATTATCGAAACCCCAGATGAGACATTGCGCGCTTGCGGCCTGTCATTTCAAAAGATCGGCTACATCAAAGACATCGCCGCCAAGACCGAAGACGGTACGCTGAAATTTTCTAGACTCTCCCGCCTGACCGATGACGAAATAATAGCCATGCTGACGCAGGTCAAAGGCATAGGCGTTTGGACGGTTCACATGTTTTTGATCTTTTCGCTAGGGAGAATGGACGTGCTGCCGGTCGGTGATTTGGGCATACGCCGGGCGATTCAGTTGAGCTATGGGTTTGAGCAATTGCCCAGCGCCGAAGAGATCGAACGCATCGCCGGCGAAAATGGCTGGCAACCGTATTGTTCCATCGCGTCGTGGTACTTGTGGCGAAGCCTGGAAAACAAAGCTGCGTGAGCCGTGAAAAGCTGGCTTTTTGATTTTCTATACTTGCGCGAGTATTCTCCGAACTTACCAGCCTTATTATTTCGCAGAATTTCGCAATCGAAGATCAGAGTTTTATGTCAGCTAACATTCGCAACTTTTCAATTGTCGCCCACATTGACCACGGCAAAACCACTCTTTCCGACCGATTACTAGAAGCCACAGGCGCGCTGGAACAGCGCGAAATGTCAGACCAGGTGCTGGACGCAATGGATTTGGAACGCGAGCGCGGCATCACCATCAAAGCGCACGCCGTCCGTCTGAACTACAAAGCCGATGACGGCCAAAGCTATGTACTCAACCTAATTGATACACCT
>CAZRXE010000625.1:0-5516 GCA_964603695.1 uncultured Heliomicrobium sp. | reverse complement strand
GCCGCCTTGCGCGCCGAAGCCCTGCAGCGTCTGGCTGCCGACGCGCAGGTCCGGCAGGAAGTCGCTGCGCGCCTGCTCGACGTCGAGTTCGCCAAGCGCGGTGGCATTGCGCGCCTGGCGCAACGTGTCGTTCTGCTCGAGCGCAATCTCGACGGCCTCATCGAAGCTGATGATGCGCGTGTCGGCCGCCGGCGCCTGCGCGCCGGCCGTGCCGATGCCCAGTGCGACGCACACCGCGGCAACCGCGATGCGGGCAAGGAGAGTGTCATTCATATCGAAGTGCCTGGATCGGGTCGAGGGCCGCGGCCTTGCGCGCCGGATAGAAGCCGAAGAACACGCCGACGGCGGCCGAGAATGCCACGGCGATGAGCGCCGCCTCCGGCGGCATCGCCACTGCCCAGCCGGTGAGGCGTGCGAGCAGCAGGCCGCTCGCATAGCCGAGCACGATGCCGATCAGGCCGCCGGCCAGACTGATGACGATGCTCTCGACCAGGAACTGGGCGAGCACGTCGTTGCTGCGTGCGCCGATCGCCATGCGGATGCCGATCTCGCGCGTGCGCTCGGTCACCGACACCAGCATGATGTTCATGATGCCGATGCCGCCGACCACCAGCGAAATCGACGCGATCGCGGCGAGCAGCATCGACATCACGCGCGTGGTGCCGCTGGCGGCGGCGGCGATGTCGTCCTGGTTCCTGATCGTGAAATCGTCATCGTCGCCGCGGGCGATCTTGTGCGCCTCGCGCATGATCCCGCGGATTTCCTCCTGCGCCGCGGGAATCTCCCCGGGCGAGAACGTACTGGCGATGATCTGACCGATGCGGAACTGGCCGGCCAGGTGCGCCTGCGCAGTCGTGTACGGGATGATGACCGTGTCGTCCTGGTCCATGCCGCCGGCGGTCTGTCCCTTGGGCGTCAACACGCCGATGACGATGAACGGCACGCTCCGCAGCTGGATCTGCTGCCCCACCGGGTCGGAGTCCGCGAACAGCGCGTTCGCGACCGTGTTGCCCAGCACGACGACGCGCCGCACCGAGCGCGTGTCGGCATCGGTGAAGAAGCTGCCGCTCTGCACCGGCCAGTCGCGGACCTGCTGGTAGGCCGGCGCGACCCCCATGATCGAGGCACGCCAGTTGGCGCCGCCGCCGATGATCTGGCCGCGCGAGAAGATCACCGGCGACACGCCGGCGAGCAGCGTGCCTTCGCGCGCGAGCTTCTCGTAATCGGCAATCGTCGCGCGCACATCGGCTTCGGTCATTGCTTCGTGATTGATCGTCAACGCCACGACGGGTTTGTTCGCCAGCAATTCCAGAATCTGAATTTCGCGGCTCAGTTCTGTCATTGGGTAATTCTCAAAACCGTCATAAACCTGTCGCGCCGGTGCGTGCTGCAAAATGATGCCATCCACGCGCCCGGCGGCAATCAATTCAAACCCGCCCGGATAAGCCGGATGCGCAATGCTGCCCTGGCCTTCCAGCAGGATGACTTGCGGACGCTCATTCGCCCAAGCTTCGTGAACGGCGTGTTCGATTTCGCCGGTCACGAAATCGTTGATGAGCGAATCCAGCAGCAAACCGTATTTGACGCCTTGCAGCCACGAAGTCTGTCCGGTTCCGATCAATTCGCTTTTGATGCCGGCGGCATTCAACGCCAGATTAAGCTTGGCCGCCGTCGTGCGTTT
Source organism: uncultured Heliomicrobium sp. (assembly GCA_964603695.1). GTDB lineage: Bacteria > Acidobacteriota > Blastocatellia > RBC074 > RBC074 > RBC074. The sequence goes on along the minus strand of CAZRXE010000625.1, from coordinate 3,835 downwards.
GCCGATGGCCGAATCCGTGCCGAGCACGGCCAGTTTCAAAGCCTTCACTTCTTCGATTTTGCCGGTGAAAAAATGAAGCTCGGAGCGCGGCGGCGTGCGGCGTACATCGCGAATCGCAACGTTGTTCTGTTTGGCCAGCGCGGCAAATTCAGCGTCTTCCGATAGAAATTCATGCAGGCCACTGTCTACGTTCAGCCCTGCGTTGATGGATTGTGCTACGGCTTGGCGCGCGTACGCGGGCAGTTTGCCGCCGTCCGGGGCCAGTCCGATGACAAAGTACTGAGGTTGTTGTTCCGCACGTTCAAGCGCTTCGCCGACGCTGGAAAAAACGGCAATGCCGTTCAGTTTTCCGTCCAGCACTTCGCCGGCATCGCGCCCGGCCTTTGTTGAATCAATCACGCCGATCACGTTGTAACGCGCCGTGTGGCGCACCAGACCATTAGCGGTTTTGCCGTTCGGCGTTCCAAAAGCACCTTCGCAATAAACAATCGCGGTTCCGTCCATTGTGTTGTGAGTTCCTTTATTCGGTTGAGTTGGGATTCCACCAGCACGGCCCTTTTTCCTGCCGGGCGATGACCGCGCGCTGGCGAATGGTTTCGAGTTGTTCGGGCGCAAGCGGCTGAAAATTAAGGGCCGCTGCGAACGCTGCGTCCTGTTCGTTGGGAAAGCTCAATCCCAGCAAGGCCACGTCCGGGTCGAGCGTCAAGGTGTAATGCAAACACTCCTCCACTTCCAGACGCGGCAATACGGCGGTAGCGTCATCCACGCCGCCTGAAGAAAGTTTGCCGCGCGGACGCAACTGCAAAGGTTGATTGTAGCCGCTCGTGTCGCCCAGCAATTTGCCCGCGCCGAAGGTTTTGAAACAAACCGTGCCGACTTGATGCGTTTTGGCCAGCGGCAGGATTTCAGTCACGTATCGCGCATCCACAAATGGCCCGACCGAGAACATCACAATGTCGCACAAACCTGCGTTAATGGCCGCGCGCAAAACTTCGGGATTGTGCGAAGAGATGCCGCGAAACCGTGTTTTGCCCGCTTTGATGCAGGCCGCAAGTTGATCGAAGCCGCCGCCTGATTGTGTCAGCGTTGCCAGGGTTTTCATCGAAGACAGATTGTGAAAGACAAAGGCGTCAGTGTAATTCAACTGCAATCGTTGCAATGAAGCATCTATTTGAGGTTCGACCGGGTCGTTTAATTCATCAATCTTGTCAATCACGAACAACTGTTCGCGAAAGCCTTTGATGGCTTCGCCGACAATTTGTTCGCTGTACCCGTCTTCATAACCGGGTGCGGTGTCAATGACGTTCAATCCCGCAGTGATCGCACGCCGAACAGTCGCGACGCAGGTTTCCAGCGGCAGATTCCGATCCGCCACATCGCCGATTCCAAGCACTGTGGCCGGAAAACCGGTGCGTCCTAATTCCCGCCGTGGCTCAAAACGCGGCAGGCACGGAGTTTCAAAAAGTTCCATAAGTCTCTTGTTGTTTGAAAAGTAGAAAGCGGATGTTGCACGCGGGAAAACCCTGAATCATCAAACCACATTGAGTGGTGCTTTGACTGCCCAAACTCTTCCTGCTAAAAGCTCGATGATTTCACGTCACCACCATTTTCCCGGAGGAACATCCAATGTCAAAGCGCACTTACCTGCTTGCTGTCCTGTTTGCCTGCCTTTCTCTGTTCGGGTTCGTCAAACAATCCGCCGTCAATGTTTTCGCCAACGGCGCGGGGACTCGTTTGTTGCGGACGCCGACGGTCAGCGCCACGCACATTGCATTTGCTTATGCAAACAACATCTGGACAGTTGAACGCGCGGGCGGAACGGCGCGCCGTTTGACCAGTTTTCAAGGACAAACCTCGAATCCGCAGTTTTCGCCGGACGGCAAATGGATCGCCTTCAGCGCCGAGTATGCCGGCAACACGGATGTTTATGTTGTGCCCGCCGAGGGTGGTGAGCCGAAGCGTTTGACCTGGCATCCCGGCAACGACGTGGCGCAAGGTTGGACGGCGGACGGCAAGTCCGTGCTGTTTGCTTCGGCGCGCGCGACCTGGGCGCCGAGCGGCGCGCCGCGTTTCTGGACAGTTCCGGCGGAAGGCGGCGTGGAAGAGCCGATGCCGCTGCCGCGCGGTTATCAAGGCAAAATCGCACCTGACGGTTCGCGCATCGCTTACCGGATGAACAACTCCTGGGACGAAGAACGTCGCAATTATCGCGGCGGGCAAAATCGCCCCGTCTGGATTGTGGATTTGAAAACTTACGATCTGGTTTCGCCGCCCTGGACTGATTCGAAAGACATGGATCCGGTCTGGCTCGGCGACACTGTTTATTTCATCTCCGACCGCGACGGTGTGGCCAACGTTTGGGCTTACGAAACGAAAGCGAAGAAGCTTTCCCAAATCACACGCTTCACTGACCTCGACGTGAAGTCGCTTGGCGCGGGCGCGGGCGCAGTGGTGTTTGAACAGGCCGGCTACCTGCACGAACTCGATCCGAAGACCGGCAAAACAAAAGCATTGAACATCACGGCGGCGGGCGATTTCCCGTGGATGATGCCGCGTTGGGAAGACGTCACCAACCGGATGACGAATCTGGCCATTTCGCCGACGGGCAAGCGCGTGGTGGTGGAAGCGCGCGGCGAAATCTTCACCGTCCCTGCCGAAAAGGGCGATGTGCGAAACCTGAGCAATTCCAGCGGCTCTGCCGAACGCGATCCGGCCTGGTCGCCGGACGGCAAATACATTTCTTATTTCAGCGACAAATCCGGCGAATACAAACTCATCCTCGAAACGCAGGACGGCCTGACGCCGCCGCGCGAAATCGCTTTGCCGAATCCCACGCATTACTACACCGCGTCCTGGTCGCCCGATTCCAAAAAGCTGCTTTACACCGACACGAACGTGAAAGTCTGGGTGCTGGATGTGGCTTCAGGCCAAGCCAAAATCGTCGGCAGCGAGCAATGGATGGTTCCCACGCGCACGCTCAATCCGGTCTGGAGTCCCGATTCAAAATGGGTGGCGTATTCCAGCCGTTTGAAATCGCTGTATCACGCCATCTTCGTCAGCAACGTCGAAACAGGCGAATCCAAACAAGTCACGGATGGTTTGGCCGATGCGGTTTGGCCCGCTTGGGACGCCGGCGGCAAGTATCTTTGGTTTCTGGCTTCGACCGATTTCGGATTGCGGTCGCAGTGGCTGGATATGACTTCTTATGACCACGAAACGAATTACGGACTGTATTTCGCCGTGCTGAAAAAAGGCGAGGCGAGTCCGTTGCTGCCGGAAAGCGATGAAGACACCGGCGTCGGCGCTCCGCAAGGCGGCGCGCCGAAAGGCGGCGGTCACCGCAATCGCCCCGGCGGCGCTGTGCCCGAAGCCGGGCAAGGCGGACAACCGGATGCTGCCGCGCAAACTCCACGTGCGCCGCGCCAGCCGGTCAATGTGCAGATTGATTTCGACGGTTTGCAGCAGCGCATCATCGCCGTGCAAAGCGTCCCCGAACGGCCTTACACGCAATTGCGCGCCGGAGCCGCCGGAACAGTGTTTTACCTGGAACCGCCGGCAGGCGGCGGAGCCGGTCGCGGCGGTGGTTTGGGCGGCGGCAATACTTTGCAGCGGTATCAGTTGAGCAGCCGACGCGCCTCGCCTTTCGCGGCGGGCGTGGCCAATTACGATGTCAGTGCCGATGGCCGCAAGCTGGTGTATCGCAGCGGCGGCGGCTTCGGCGGCGGACGCGGAGGCGGAGGTTTCGCCGGCGCGGCTGCCGGCCCCGCGCTTTACATTGTGGACGCGGATCGTCAACCGCCGCAGCCGGGGCAGGGAAGACTGAGCGTCAGTTTGC
>CAZRXE010000624.1:0-5568 GCA_964603695.1 uncultured Heliomicrobium sp. | reverse complement strand
CTTACGGTCGCGGTACCGATTAGTGACCGAGCGCCGCCAACAGAATTTTTTGTTGCGTGGCTTCGGCGCGGTCGAAAGTTGCCGCAATCGCTCCGCCGTGCATGACGGCGATGCGGTCGCTCATTCCCAGCACTTCAGGCAGTTCCGAAGAGATCATCAAAATCGCCATTCCCTGCTCCGCCAGATCACACATCAGCGAATGAATCTCAGATTTCGCGCCGACATCAATTCCCTGCGTCGGTTCATCCAGAATCAACACCGAAGGCTTCGTCGCCAGCCAGCGGCTGAGTGCGACTTTTTGTTGATTGCCGCCCGAAAGCGTCGCGGCAGCGGCAAACAACGCGGGCGTTTTGACGCCGAGCCGCGCGGCGTAATCCGCGGCGATTTCACGTTCGCCGGCAAAATCCAAAAAGCCGAATCGCGCCAATTGCCGCAGCGAAGCCAGTGTTGTATTTGCGCTGATCGGCATATCCAAAATCACTCCGTGCCGTCGCCGATCTTCCGGCACGTAAGCGATGCCGCGTTCGATAGCTTGCGCCGGTGAATTGATTGAAAACGATTGGCCGCGCAAAAAAACTTCGCCGCCATCTGCCGGAGTCAGGCCAAACAAGGTTCTCGCCAGTTCCGTCCGCCCCGCACCGACCAATCCGGCAAATCCCAGAATTTCTCCGGCGCGAATCGAAAAACTGATTTTGTGAATTCCGGCGGCGCGACAGGTCAGGTTGCGAACTTCCAAAACCGTCTCGCCGAGCGCCACTTCGCGTTTCGGAAAAACTGCGGACAGTTCGCGCCCGACCATCAAACGAATCAATTCCTGCCGGTCTACTTCGGCCATCAAACGAGTTTCAATCGTCGCGCCGTCGCGCAGCACCGTCACGCGGTCGGCAATCGCCGGCAGTTCGTCCAGGCGGTGCGAAATGTAAATGATGCCGACGCCGCGCTCGCGCAATTCACGAATCACGCGAAACAGGTTTTGCGTGTCTTCTTCCGAAAGCGAAGCCGTCGGTTCGTCCATAATCAAAACCCTGGCATCAGCTCCGAGCGCGCGGGCGATTTCGACCAGTTGCTGTTGCGGCATCGTCAACTCGCCCGCCAATGCATCGGTCGAAATTTTTGCGCCAACCTGCTGAAGCAATTTCGCCGCCCGCGCGTGTCGAGCTTTCCAACGAATCGGTTGCCAAAAACGGTTTTGCTCCAAACCAATCGCGATGTTTTCGGCGACGGTCAATTCGGGAAACAGCGCGGGCTGTTGATAAATCGCCGCGATGCCCAACGATTTGGCGAGTTGCGGCGACTTGTCATTGATCGGCCAGCCGTCGAGTTTGATTTCGCCGCTATCAGCTTGAACGGCTCCGGTAATGATCTTAATGAGCGTGGATTTGCCCGCGCCGTTTTCGCCGATCAAGGCGTGAACTTCCCCGGCGCGCAGTTCAAATGACGCGCTCTTGAGCGCCTGAACTCCTGTGTAAGATTTGGTCAGGTTGCCGGCTTCGAGCAAAGCCATTGTGATTGTGTCCTTTGGAAACAGGGATGAGTGCGCGGCGAATTATACACGGCGAGGTAGAGGCGCAAAATTTTGCGTCTCGCCCTGCTTTTTGTTTTCGTTTGTTGCCCGCGTGCTTTCTTGTACCTGCCGAACCCCCTGTGTAGACTGCGCGCGTTTCAACGTTCAGCAGAAGTTACGAAACGCCCGGCAGCAACTGCCTTGATGCCGCGCCTCGGCGTTTTTCGCGGGAGGGTTCGGCCAATGTTCACCATTCTGGATTTTCAAATCACGCGCACCGCGCCGGAACACTTTCATCTGGATGTGTGCGAACGCGGCCAGTCGCAGCCGCTCACCTCGGCGGAGATGGAATACCGGCTGGATTTTATGGCCGGGTTCGAGCTGGAACGGCTCGATTACGACCGGCGCAATCCGCACGGGCGATTGGAATTGCTGCGGGCTTACGGCACGCGGCTTTATGAAAAGCTTTTTGCTTCGCCGGAGGTGCGGCGCGCGTGGCGGCAGTATCGCGAACGCGGTCGCTTTCTGGTGCTTTGCCTGCGCATTCACGACGACGCGAAGGGTCTGGAAGCCTTGCCCTGGGAAACTTTGTTTGATGGCGAGGAATTCATTGCCGGCGCGGCGACCACGGAAATCACTCGATTGCCGCTCGGCGTCCAGCCGCTCAGCGCCGAATCGAAACGCGCGCGGCCCGCGCTGTATTTTCCGCTGCGGCTGTTGTCGTTTGCTTCCAGCCCGCTCGACCTGAAAGCAAACCAGCGGCTGAACGTCGAAGCCGAACAGGAAATCCTGTTGAACGCCGTCAACGATCCGGCGGGACAGGGCAAGCTGATGGTGGATTTCGAGGACGAAGCGCGGCGCGAAATTCTGGAAGGCAGTTTGGACGGCGGCGAGTATCACATTCTGCATTTCACCGGCCACGGCGTTTCGCCGACGAACGGCGGCGGCTTGCTGTTTGAAGACGCGGCGGGCGAAGGGAAGCGCCTCTCCATCGAAGATTTCCTGCAATCGCTGGACAAAGCCAAAGGTTCGCTGCGGCTGGCGGTGATTTCGGGATGCAACACGGCGCGCACGCTTTACACCGGCAGTTTTCGCGATTTGGCGCGCGGCATTTTGGCGCGAGGCGTTCCGGCGGTGGCGGCCATGCAGTTTTCGCTGTCGGACCCGGGCGGATTGAAATTCGCCGAAGCCTTTTACCCGGAATTGATCGCGGGCAAACCGCTGGAACTGGCGCTGAACGCGGCGCGGCGCGCGTTGTGGTTGACGGACGACGCGGAATTGAAGCCCATGCTGCGGGCGGATATGTTCGCGCCGGTATTGCTGACCACGGACGGCGAATGTTTGCAAGCCACGGCGGCGCAAGGCGGGCGTCAGCAACGCGTGGTCAAACCCTTCGACCCGGCGTTTTATCTTTCGACGCTGCCGCAACTCGGTTTCGGGTTTTACGGGCGGCGGCGCGAATACCGTTTGATCCGCGACGGGTTTGTCCAGCGCAATCACCGCGCGGCCATTGTCTGGGGCGTGGGCGGCATAGGCAAAACGGCGCTGGCCAGCCATCTGGCCGACAGGCTTTACCATCACCGAAAAGAATTCAGCGGCGTTTACGCCTTCGATTGTCGCGGCGGAGCCTTGTCGGCAGAGCGCATCTTGCTGGAACTGCATCGGTATTTTTCGATGCAGAACATCGCGCATTTGGGACAGATCGTCCATCAATCGCTGCCGCCGGAAATGGCCGCGAACTTCGTCGGCCAAATGCTCAGCCAGATTCCGCTGCTGGTGATTTTCGACAACTTTGAAGACCTGTTGGAACGCACTGCCGACCGTTTTCAAATCCGCGACGAAAACCTGCGCGCATTCATCACCACCTTGGTCAAATCCACGCCGACGGGCAGCCGGTTTCTGTTCACCACGCGGCATCTGTTCGATCTGGGCGATGGGCGATTGGGCGATGTGTTGGCCTTGCCGCTCAACGACCTGAGCAACCCCGAAGCCATTTACCTGATGCAGCGCATGCCGCGGTTGGGCGCAACCACCAGCAGCGACAAAGCGGCTGTGCTGGAGCGGTTTGGCGGGCATCCGTTTTCGCTGGTGACGGTGGACAAACATTGCCAGTTCCACCCGCTGGCCGAAGTGTTGGACAAAGCCAGCCGATTGCACACCGAATTGCGCGAATATCTGGGCATTGAATTGAATTGCGCCAGCCTTTCCGACCGCAGCCGCGAACTGCTTTATCGTCTGGCCGCCTTCCGCCAACCTGTGCCGACTGAAGCGGCGGAATGGGTGATGGGCGAAAAGGTGTCGCGTGAGGCAGAAATTGATCGGATTCTGGCAACGCTCGACCGAGACAAATTGCCAGATGAATTGAAGCAGCTTGATGACGCGGCGCTACGGGCAGAATTCGAGAAAGTCTTTCCCGAACAAAGATCAGCGCCGAACCTGGAAACTGAGATTCGGGAATTGATCGAATGGGGATTGCTGACGCCGGTCAGCGAAGACGGAGCGGTGAAATTGCTGGCGGTGCATAGCCTGGTGCGCGAATTCTGCCGCGACCGGCAAGCGGGCGAACCATGGCGCGAACGGTTGCGCGAAGCGGCGGCGTTTTACACCAACTTCACGCGAATGATTCCCGACGACCGCAAAAACGAAACCGCCGTCGGGATCGAGATGGAAGCGTTTGAATTGTTGATGGAAGCCGAAGAGTACACCGCCGCCGCGGGCCTGCTCGGACGTGATACCGAGCTTCTGGATCGCTGGGGCTTCGGACGCGATCTGGAAAGCCGCTATCGCCGATTGCTGGACAAAGTCAGCGGTCGGGAAGAGGCAATGGTTTTGCATCATCTTGCAATAATGCTTCAGCGTCGCGGGGAGTATGAAGAGGCGCTGGGGCGTTACGAGCAGTCGCTGCGGATTGAGGAAGAACTCGGCAACCGCGCGGGCGTCGCCGGTTCGCTGCATAACATCGGAGCGTTGCATCAGGCTCGCGGGGAGTACGTGGAGGCGCTGGGGCGCTACGAGCAGTCGCTGCGGATTGCGGAAGAACTCGGCGACCGCGCGGGCGTCGCTGTTTCGCTGCATCAGCTTGGCAACTTGCATTATCTGCGCGGGAAGTACGGGGAGGCGCTGGAGCGTTACGAGCAGTCGCTGCGGATTGAGGAAGAACTCGGCAACCGCGCAGGCGTCGCCGGTTCGCTGCATCAGCTTGGCATGTTGCATGAGGCTCGCGGGGAGTACGTGGAGGCGCTGGGGCGCTACGAGCAGTCGCTGCGGATGTTTGAAGAACTCGGCGACCGCGCGGGCGTCGCTGGTTCGCTGCATCAGCTTGGCAACTTGCATTATCTGCGCGGGGAGTACGTGGAGGCGCTGGGGCGCTACGGGCAGTCGCTGCGGATCAAGGAAGAACTTGGCGACCGTGCGGGCGTCGCCAGTTCGCATGGGCAGATCGGAAAGCTGTTCACGGAAACCGGGCGGTACGCGGAAGCCTTCCCGCTGCTGCTGAATGCGCTGGCGGCTTTTCTGCAACTGCAATCGCCTTATGCACAGCTTGCGGTTAATGACCTGAGAACGCTGCGGGCGCAGTGGGACGAGCAGGCGTTTGATGCGGCGTGGCGCGCGGCCGGCGGCGAAGACCTGCCGGAATGGTTGATGGCGTCGGACGATGCGGCGTAACAATTCGGTTGGAAACACAATTCATTCCCGGAGGAACAACGAATGAGCCAGAAGATCAAAGTCCGGTGCAACGGGCCGGAGCGACACATCAACGAGATTGACCTGGAACGGCTGGCCAAACCGACTTATCTGGTCAGGGGCGAACGCCAGGCCGTCAACCTGGATGAGATTGACTTCCCGCTTTACGAAGATTGCCGCTCTTGCGCCGGACAGGTCATCCTCACCCGCGAACTGGCCGAACAGGCGCGTTCCCGGCCTGTGACGTAAGCGGAGGTTCCGCACCGCATCCGGGCGACACGTGCGGTAACCCCAGGAAGATGCGATGAAATCCGCCCAGCCCGCGCAGCGGGCGACAGCATAAAGCCTGGGGTGGAGCGCCGCAGGCGCGTAACCCCAGG
>CAZRXE010000623.1:0-7512 GCA_964603695.1 uncultured Heliomicrobium sp. | reverse complement strand
CGTGAGCTGTGTGTTGCTGACGACCGTGAAGTTCGCCGCAACGCCGCCGAATCTAATCTGCGTTACACCGGTGAAGTTCGCTCCGGCCAGCGTGACGGTTGCGCCGACTGGTGCGGCGGACGGAGTAACGTTGGCGATTGTCGGGCACAACGCCTGAATGTTGATCGAATACGCCTGGCTGCCGCTGCATCCGCCGAAGCTGAGCGCGGTGACTGTGAAATTCGATATGCCGGCGGCGGTCGCTGTGCCTGTAATCGCGCCGGTGCTTGAGTTCAGCGACAAGCCCGCCGGCAAAGTCCCGGCGCTGACGGAATAGTTATAACTTCCGGCGGGCGCAGCCAACACTGTTTGATTGTAAGCAGTGTTGATGGTTCCGCCGGGCAAGGTGGTGGGCGTCAGACTAACGGCGTCGCAGGGCGGCGCGAAATAGGCCATGCCGCTCAATCTTCCGGGAACTCCAACCATTCCGGGAAGCTGCGCGCCGGCCAGTGTCAAGGCTCCATTTGAGGGATTGACACTGAAAGTTTTCAGCTCGCGCCTGTTGCCGTCGGCGGCAAACAACAAGGTTCCTGCCTGATTCAATGCCAGCACATTGATTTCGGTGGCGTTGGCGTTGAACGGCGAACCGCTGACGGCGGCCAAAGTGGTGGCGCTGCCGCTGCCGCTGATTCGGTAAACACCGATGCGATTAGTGCGGTCTCCAACCAGATAAAACCCGCTCGGATGCAAAATGCCGTGCGCAGCCAACGTCAGCCCCGACGTGAAGGGATTGCCGGAAACATCCGTCGGCACGCCGCCCGAAGTGGTGAACGCGCGCACCTGACCGGCGTCCACGTTCGCCAAAAACAACCTGCCGGAATTGTCCGTCGCATAAGCCAGCGGATTCACCGCGCTGGAACTGAACGGCGAACCATTGAGCGCGGTCAAAACTCCCGTTGTCGCATTGACACTGAAGCCGGCGAAAAAGTTATTGAAGGCGTTGCCGCCGACATAAAGGTAATTGCCGTCCTGACTGAACGCCGATGAAAAAGCGGCGGCGCTGCCGGTGTTGAACGGACTGCCCAAAGCGGGCGTAGCGGTCGAAGCGGTGATGACCAGGCTGACCACTTTGCGATTGGCCGCCAGCCCGTCGCCGACTATGAGCGGAGAACCGCTGGGATGCACTGCCACCGTCGTCCAGGTTCCGCTGCCCAAACTGATGGGACTGAACGGCAGGGCCGTGAGCGCACCTGTCGTTGGATGAATCGCGAAGGCGCTGACCGTATCGGTGGTGTCGTTGACGACATAAAGCCGCTGATTGCGGCGGTCAATGGTCAGACGTTCGCTGAAGGCGGTGACGAAACCGTTGCCGCCCGTCGAAACCGGAAAACCCGGCAGCAAAATTAACGCGCCGGTAGTTTCATTCACGGCGTAACCGTAAATCTGATTCGCGCAGCCGTTGCAATCGTTAAGCACGTACAACGCGCGGGTTTGCGCGCCTAATTGCGGCGCGCTGACGTTGAGCGTGTAAGCGCGCGTGCCCGTGCAATTGTTGGCATCCGTCGCCGTGACCGTGAAGTTGAACGCACCAGCAGCAATGGGCGAACCGGAAAGCACGCCGTTGGTTGACAGCGTCAATCCTGCGGGCAAGGCCCCGGCGGTGACGGTGAACGCATACGGACTTGTACCGCCCGTGGCGGTCAGCGTTTGGTTATAAGCCGCGCCGCCCGCTCCGTCCGGCAGCGTCGTCGGATTAACTGTCAGGGCCTGACAGGAGACGGTGAAAGCAGTGGTTTGCACGTCAGTACAATTCGATTTGCTGATGGTAATCGGCCCGCTGACCGCGCCTGCCGGAACCGTCGCGGTGATTTGCGTGGCGCTGACAACGGCGAATTGCGCCGTCACGTTGTTAGCGAATTTCACGCCGCCGACGCCGGTGAAATTCGCGCCCGTGATGGTCACCGTCGCGCCGACGCTGGCGCTGGTAGGGCTAATGCCGCTGACGGTCGGGCACGCGCCAACCACGAAAACCGGCGTGGTCATATCCGGACAACCGTTTTTGCTTAACGTGATCGGCCCCGTGATGGCAGCGGCGGGAACCGTGGTCGTGATCTGCGTCGGGCCGTTGACGGTGAATTGCGCCGTCACGTTGTTGAAGAATTTGACCGCCGTCACGCCGTTCAGACCGGTTCCGGTCAAAATCACCTGCGTACCCGCCGCGCCTGTGGCCGGGCTGATGCCTGTCACGTTCTGGCAGTTTTGCAGTGTGGCGGCGCGGAATCCGTAGTTGCGCGCGGTAGTAAAAAACGTCAGGCCGTCCGTCGAAAAATAAGAGCGTCCCTGCGACGGCGAACTGGTGTCGGAGGCGGCGGGAAATTGGCCGGTCACGAAAGGGATGCGCAAGCCCACCACGAAATCGCCGCTGGTGATGGTCAACGGCGGCACATTGAAAATACTAAAAGCGCCGCCCGGCTGCGTGTTGTAAGGCGTGGCCGTGAACTTAAAGCCGTCAATGGTCGCACCGCCGCCGGGATTGGCGGCAGTGATGACTTCAAACGGCGTCCCGGAGGGCGGAGACGAAGTACTGGCCGGAAAAAAGATCGCCACTTTGGTCAGCGTCGCCGGATAACTGGTCGGCGTCAGCCGGTTGACGTAATACGATTTACCGCTGCTGCTGACATTGGAGATGGTTTCCATCGTCCCATCGTCCACGGCGACTTCGTTGTTCGTGCCTAGATTTGTCGGGTAAGCGAAGTTAGAGGTTTGCACATCGGGACAGGCCGGACTGCTCAATCGAATCGGCCCGCTGGATGCGCCGTTGGGAATCACCACGTTGAGCGTGGAGCTATTGACCACGCTGAAAGCCGCTGCGACATCACCCGCGAATTTCACACTGCTGACATTGGCCAGATTCGATCCGGCGATCATCACATTGCTGCCGGGAACACCCGTCGCCGGTGCAAGTTGCGAAACGGTCGGACAAGCTGCGGCATTACCCGCACAACATAAGCCGTTCAGATTCATCGTGTAATTGCAATTCGTGCTCGCTCCCGAATTCACTTCGCTGACCACGACGGTGAAGTTCGATCCCGCCGGAACCGTGAAGGAAAAAATAGCCGGCGCGGCACCGGGACTCAGTCCCGGATCGGCCAGATAATTCAGGCAGACATTATTCTGATCGAAGCTGCCCAGATAGGCGGCGGCGAACAGGAAACTGCCGCCGGTGTTGCAAGGCGTATCCAGCGTGACAGTGATGCAAGACGGCGTGGTGGAACAGTTGGTGAAATTGTAAGCGTCATAGCGTCGGGTTCCGGTCGAAGTCGTTCCAGGGCAGGATTTCCCTGTGCCGCAAAGCGTGAAGTTTCCGTCGCGCGTCAGCCGCGCATTTTGCTGTCCGGTGGAAGTGCTGAATCCATTACCAGGATTGGGCGCGGTTGCGTCCAACGTCGAGCTGATGGTCAGCGGCGGTTGTCCCGTTTGAACGAAAAACGGCAAGACCTTCGGACTGCCGCCGCCCGTGAAAGTCACCGTCAGCGTGAACTCGACTCGCAGCGGACAACTCGCTGTCGGAGACAGACTGAACGCAAACGGCGTGGTGTTGGTCGCCGCGCCAGTGGTCGCCGTCAAATTCGTGTAAGCCGATGTGCCAGCACTGATGTTCACGCCCGGCGTCGTCGTCGCCAGCACCGCGCTGATGCCCGTGGCATTGACCGGGCCGGTATTGAGCAATTGCACGTTGAGCGTGGCGCTTTCGCCGCGTTCGATAAAAGTGTTGCCGTTGCCGCCTGTTTCGGCGGCGGTGATCGTGCTGGTTTGCAAATTAGGCGCGGGCTGGACATTGATGGCTTGCAGCGCCTGGAAGGCCATGATGATGCCCGCGCCGGAATCGCGATCTACGCCCGCCCCTTCAATGTCAATCGCTGATGAAGTCAGCGCCGTGCGCATCTGCGCAACGGTCAAACCGGGACTGGCCGACCGCAACAACGCCGCAATCGCTGCCGCGTGCGGAGCCGCCGCTGATGTGCCGAAAAACCGCGACGAAAAACCGCCCGCGCCCGTCACCGTTACGCCGTCGGCGGCGGTGATGTCCGGCTTTTGACGCAGCGTGCCGCCGGTCGCTGAAAAATTGCCCGGCGTCAGCGGGGTTCCGTTCGCATTGAAAAAGACTCGTCGCGGGCCGTCCGAACTGAACCGCTCGACGGTATTGGTGGCAACGAATGGATTCGGAAACGGCCCGGTCGGATTAGGAGCCGCGCCGAAAGCCGTCGCTGCCGGCGTGGCCGCCACGGCATAAGCCGCCGCCGCGCAAGCGTGGCCTCGAATATTGCCTTCCGTGCTGGTGGTCAATTGGCCACGAAAATTTTCCAGGTACAAAAAGCGATTGGCCGCTCCGGCTTTCTTCAAAATCACCAGCCGGTTGCCGGCGTTGACGCTGCCGACCGCTTCAAACGGGTCTTGCGTGCCGCTCTGCACATTGGTAGAGGATGTGACGATGGCCGTGCCCGCGCTGTTAAGCACGAATAAATCGTAATCGTTGCTCGATCCGCCTAAGGGATCGGCCCAAAACAAATCGCCGACCGAACCGCTCACGGTGATGGCGTTGAATTGCGTGCCGCCGAAGCTATGCACAGTGCCGCCAGGAACCAGCGCCAGCGTGCCACCGTCCACGAAATCGCCCGCCCAGGTTCCCGACGTGTTATCGCTTTTATTGCCTTCGTTACCCGCCGCTGAAAAATACAACGCGCCCGAAGCCGTCACGTCGTTGACCGCTTGCCAGACGATGCCGGCATTGGTGTTGGAAACGACTGTCGAAGCCTGCCCGTCCTGAAAAGGCGTTTCGGCAATGTAGATAATGTCGTCCACGATGATGTCGCAACCCGCCGCGCGCAAATCGCGAATCGCCTGCGCGAAACTTCCTATACCGCCGTTGGCCGTCGCGAAATAAAGCTGCGCGCCTGGTGCCAGGTCATTGATGATTTCCAGCATCGCAGTGCCTTCATCGCCGGAACCGGCATAACCCTGCAAGACCGTCACGTTTGCGGGTAAATCTCCAGAAGCCTGACTGGCGGCCAGATTCGTCACGCCGTCGGAAATGACGCCGATGCGCACGCCCGCGCCGTTTGCGCCAAAAGTAGTTCGGGCCGCCGCCGCGCGATGCGTCGCATCGCCTTCCGAGGTTTTGCTGCCGGCCAAAGTCTCCGCCAAAAATCCGCGCAACCGACTCGCGCGCGCCGCAAATCCGGGCGGTAACTCTTCGCCTACGGTTTCACCGTTGGCACGCCGCAAAAACACCGGCTCCTGTCTTGGCTGAATGAAGCGCACCTGCGGCAGCGCCGCGATTTCCTCCAACCGGGACAGCGGCACGCGCGCGCGAAGACTGTTGTACTGCGCGTAAACGCTGATGACATCCACGCCCGCCGCATCCAAATCCGCCAGCAGGCTACCGCCGATCAGCGCCGTGATGTCCACGACGGTTTTCGCCTCGGCGTCGGTTTCGACCTTCACGCTCAATTGGCGAATGCCTGGCGCGACCTCTTCGCCGCGCCGCATTTTGACGGCATACAACAACTGCGAATCCAGCTTTTGCTGCGCGGAACTGCGACGCGCTTTTTCATCCAGCAAGGCTCTGATTTGCTGCTGCGCGCTTTGGCTCAGGTTGGGCGATTCGGCAATGCCCTGCGCCGCCGCACGCTCGCGCGCCACGCGCACCAGTGCCGTCATCAACAAGCACAGACCAAGCGCCCAAAACAGGATTTGAAGTTTGGTGAATCGAAGTTGGAAATTGCGACGAGAAACAAGACGGCTGAACAGACGATTCATAGGGGCCTCCCAAAATAATAGTAGCTGAATACGCCCGGGACTCGCCGCTGAAGACAAATCAGGAATGAATCAAACGCTCGAATCCCAAACGTGCTGTCGTGTTTGCGTTGTGAAAGTTTGATGAGACTTTTGGCAATGATTTGTTCCACAAATCATTGCAGCCAGGCGCGGCGCGGAGTCTAGCATCGGCCTTGCGAACGGTACAGGATGAACAAGGGCATTTTTCACCGCCGCAACAATTTTTTCGCCGACCTCGTATGAGCGGCGAATTCAACTTTATAATCGAAACCGAATCACCCTCTTGAGCAACAACCTATTCAAAGCAGGAGCAGGAGCAATGAATCAATCAAGACAATCACGCGGTATTTGCGCGCTCGTTTTCAGTCTGCTGTTCACACTGGCAATCGCCGTCTCCGCCCAGGCGCAATCGCCGGACAAAATCACCAAACAAGCCATCAAAGCCTTGACCGCCAACAAGAGCGAGCGCGTTTTGCGCGACGTCAAATCCCGGCAGGTCAGCGGAACCATCACCAATCTGAACGATAAAACCTCCGGCAAGTATCAGGCGACGACGGTGCAACCGAACCTTTACGTCTGGAGCTGGGATGTCGGCGGGCTAGAAGCCAGCGCCGGTTACAACGGCAAGTCCGGCTGGATGCGCGATTCGCGCGACGGCTTGCGGACGATGACCGGCCAACTGAGCCGCGAATTTCAAGCCGAAGCCGTTTATCGCAACTCGCGCTGGCTGGATTACAAACGAGACAAGTCCAAGTTGATCTTTGAAGGTCAAACCACCATCAACGGCAAAGCCGCCAACACGCTGACGCTGACCACGCCCAAAAACATCAAAATCAAAATGCACTTCGACGCCGCCACCGGCCTGCTGCTGCGCGAAGAACTTCCGGCAGGCGAACAAACGCGCGTGTTCGAGTACTCGGATTACCGGCCGGTCGGAAACCTGATGGAACCACACACCATCAACCTGACCGCCGGCGAAACCCGCTACGAAATCAAACTAGATTCAATCAAACACAATCCGCCGCTTGACCGCGCCGTCTTCGAGTTCCCCAAAATCTCCAACGAACCGCTGCCCGACATTGCCAAACTGTTGGACGAGGTCGGCAAAAACGAAGAAGCCATCGAACAATTGCTGGAAAAGTACACTTACACGGAAACTATCGTCAGTCGCGAACTCGACAAGGACGGAAAGCTTCGTCAAAAAGAATCGGAAACCTTTGAACTGACTTTTTATAAAGGCAACCGCATCCGCCGCCAGACAGCCAAAAACGACAAAGCCTTCACACCCGCCGAAGAAGCCGAAGAAACCAAACGCATCGAAAAGCGCGTCCGCGACATTGAAAAGAAAGAAACCGAAAAAGCCCGCAAGGAATCCAAAGCCGCCGAGAAAGCCGAAAAAGAAAAAGCTGAAAAAGAAGATGAAGGCGCACCCGATCACGACCGCAATAAACGCATCTCGATTTCCGATGTGCTGCGCGCCTCAAAACTGGTCAATCCGCGCCGCGAACGCTTTCGCGGACGCGACGTGATCGTTTTCGATTTCGAGCCGCTGCCCGGTTACAAACCGCAAAAAAATTACGAGAAGTTTTTCGGCAAGACCGCTGGCGCGATTTGGGTGGATGCGACGGATAAACAAGTCGCCCGCGTCGAAGCCCGGCTAGTGGATTCTTTCAAAGTCGGCGGCGGCGTGCTGGC
>CAZRXE010000622.1:0-5658 GCA_964603695.1 uncultured Heliomicrobium sp. | reverse complement strand
TCACCCAGATAAATCACACTTTCGCGCGGCAGCCGTCGGCGCACGGCTTTCAAAACCGTCAACCCGCCGACGCCGGAATCAAAAATACCAATGGGAAGGGAATTCATCAGGAAGGAAAATCCAATCTCAAATTTCAAATCTCAAATTCGAGATTCGGGTATATGGAGGTGGCCGGAATCGAACCGGCGTCTGGCAGCCGTCTTCGAAGGAATCTACATACTTAGCCGCTTCGCTTGAATTTTCGCTCGCGCCCGGTAGCAGAAGCGGCGAAGAACCGGGCACCAACTATGCCAGAAGAGTTTCGCTTTTTGACTCTGACCTGCGTCAAATCGCTAGCCTGCAAAGTCGGCGCTCGACATCCGGCACACAGGCGATGCCGGAGCGAACGGGCCGTGAACTAGACTTAACTAGGCGGCCATTGCGAGTTCTTGGTTCGCAATTAAAGTTTGCCTGCAGTTTACGGGTTACAGACTTCCCGGTATGCATCCGTCGCCTCAGGACTCCCATCGAATCCAATGCACCCCCATACGGTTTGCAATCATCGGCGAACGCCGGGCAGTCTATTGGCCGAGCGATGCGCGGTCAAGCCCCCGGTTTTCCCGGCTCAACCTTCCACATTCAATTCGTTAATCAGGCGGTGCAAATATTGGCGGCTGATTTTCAGGCGATGCGCGGCTTCCGAACGCGAACTGTTGCATTCGCGCAAAGCCTGCGCGACCAGTTGGCGTTTGAATTGTTGAATCGCTGTTTCAAAGGACAGATCGGGCGGCAACAGACCGTTGACCATTTCCAGTTTGGGAACGGCGGTTTGCACCGGCGCGTTTTGGACAGAGTTCACTTTTGCCAGGACTTTTTCCGGCAAGACGTTTTCGGCCAGCACGGGCGTGCCACTGATGACCACGGCGCGTTCGATGATGTTTTCCAGTTCCCGAATATTGCCGGGCCAGCGATAGGCCACCAGATTGTTGAGAAAACCCGGCGCGAAAGAGGGCGTTTGTTTGCCGTGTTTGGCGGAGGCTTTGGCGGCAAAGTGATTGGCCAGAATCGGAATGTCTTCGGGGCGTTCGCGCAGCGGCGGCAGTTCCAGGTTGACGATGTTCAGACGGTAATACAAATCAGCGCGGAATTGATTGGCGTCCACCATTTGTTCCAGATTGCGATTGGTCGCGGCAATGATGCGGATGTCCACGGTCAGCATCTGCTGTCCGCCCAGGCGTTCAAATTGCCGCTCTTGCAGCACGCGTAACAGTTTGACCTGCATCGCCGGCGTCAGCTCGCCGATTTCGTCCAAAAACAGTGTGCCGGTATCGGCCAATTCAAAGCGGCCTTGCCGCCGATTGGTCGCGCCGGTGAATGCGCCTTTTTCGTGGCCGAAGAGTTCGCTTTCGACCAGTGTTTCCGGCAACGCGGCGATGTTGCAGGCGATGAAGGGTGCGCGGGCGCGCGGGCTGATGTTGTGAATGAAACGCGCCATCATTTCCTTGCCGGTTCCCGATTCGCCAGTGACCAGCACGGTGGCGTTGGTTTCGGCGACGGCGCGGGCTTGATCCATCACGCGACGCAAGCTGGGGCTGGAACCGACTATGCCTTCCTGCCAGTCGCCACTCCGCCGCAGTTCGTTGCGCAACTTGAGATTGTCTGTTTCCAGCAGGTAATGCTGCGCGGCGCGGCGAACGATGATCTCAACTTCATCAACATTGAAGGGTTTGTAGAATAGATCGTACGCGCCGCGTTGAACGACTTTGAGCGCGGTTTCGCGGTCTTCGTCGCCAGTGATGACGATGACCGGCAGCAGAGAGTTGAATTTGCGCACGGCTTCGAGGATGGCCAGACCTTCGCTGATGTCGTGTTCGGCAGGCGGCATGCGCAAATCGCTAAGCACAACATCAATCGGCTCTTTTTCTACCAAGGCCAACGCCTGCGCGCGCGAAGACGCCTGCAAAACCCTGTAGTTTTCCTCAAGCGCCCAGTAAAGCTGTTTGCGCACGGCTTCCTGGTCATCAACCACAAGCACTGTTTGTTTCGGTTGCTCGGACATAAATTTGGGGTCGGAAGTTAAAGGGGAAGGTTCAGACGTTCACTGAACTGCCGTTTACGCACTCATTGCTTTTGCTTCAGCGCGTTGTTCTTCGATTTGCTGGGGCAAGACAATTCGAAATTCGGTGCCGGTGTCTACTTTGCTGTTGACGTCAATGCGTCCGCCGTGTTGTTCGACAATATCGCGACAGGAATATAGTCCAAGACCAATGCCTTTTTTCTTGGTTGTGGCAAATGGGTGAAACAGTCGGTCGCGGACGAAATCTTCAGTCATGCCCTTGCCACTATCGGTTACGGCAACAACCGCCGTTCCGTTTTCAACTCCGGTCACCACGCGCAGTGAGCCGCCTTCGGGCATGGCTTCAAGCGCGTTAATCACCAGATTTTCGATTACTCGTTCGATTGCTTTTCCGTCAACCACGGCGAACAGGTCAGGCGTAAGCTGAGTTGAGACTTTGTATTTATTGGTTGCTTGCGCCGCCGTCCGATGCAACACCCGCTCGACCAACATCGAAAGATTCGACTTTTCTCGAATGCGTTTGGTCGGCGTGCGCGGGTCGGACAATTTGGAAACCAGGTTTTGAAGATTGTTGACGGTTTCAGACAACGTCCGCATGGCGTCTTCGCGGAAGCCTTCGCGGTGGAACTTGCGCTCCATGTTATTGACCAGCAGCGAGAGTGACAGAATCTGATTTTTCAGATCATGCGTCAGCACCGCAGACAACCGGGCAAAGGATTCAAACTGTTTCTGTTCGCCTTCCTTGCGGATCATCTCGCGCAATCGCGAAGCCATGCGGTTGAATGATTCGGCCAGCACGCGCGTTTCGTCTTTGGCTTTGACCTTGATTTGATAACCCAGATTGCCCGTGGCAATGCCGCGCGCGCCGCGCGTCACTTTGCGTATCGAATCGGTGATGCCGCTGATTAGGTAATAAAGCGTCAGCATCGCCACCACGATCAGCAACATGGTCAGCG
Organism: uncultured Heliomicrobium sp.; assembly: GCA_964603695.1. Taxonomy (GTDB): domain Bacteria; phylum Acidobacteriota; class Blastocatellia; order RBC074; family RBC074; genus RBC074. Next base: position 2,646 of record CAZRXE010000622.1, on the reverse strand, counting down.
CCAGCAGCACATAACTGTCAAACTCAAGCTGGCCGACAGCGTCGCTGTAATTTTCCACCAGAAAGATCGAAAGCTTGGGTTTGAATTCACGCACGCGATGGCGGATTAACCAGGGCTGCTCGTCTCTTTCTTGATCTCCTTTGGCGAGCATTTCCTTAAACGGCTTTTCAAATTCACGAAGATGTTGCTGCTTCTTGGCGTCGGTGGAGTAAACAACTGTTCCTTGTGGACTGAGTATCACGGCTTCAGGCCGTAACGCACCCGCACGGCTCGCAGTTGTGGCCTGACGCGGTCCGGCGGCATCGGCAAGCAATTGTTCGCCGCGCACCTTGATGACCAGCGCCAGCGCGGGACGATTGGCTTCGTCGCGCAACGGCGCAAATAAATGAAGATAAGACCCACTGCTGTCCTGTTGAATCTCCGTCACAGAAACGGCGTCCGTGGCGGCTTCGGCAAATCCGTCCGGCATTCGCACCGTATCTTCGTTGGAAAAATCTCTGACGATCAGGAAAGGTTGGAGAATGCCGTTGACCTGTCTGACATCCATTTTCAAAAGCGGTGTGCCCTGACTATTCACCACCATCAACGCGGAGTATTCGCGTTGATAAGCCAGCAGAAACGCAGCCAGATCATTGCGTAACTTATCTTCTAGAACGGTCTGGTTATTTTGCGCCGCAGCTCGCCCGTAAAGCCGTAATGCCGGTTGGCCTGCCAAGTCCTGAATGCGTTTTTCGTGAACGTTTTTCAATATCAGATCAACCTGATCTGATACTTCGCGCGCGCGTTCGCCCAGCCCCTGTTGCAAGACCGCCTTGATGCCGCCGATTGCCGTGGACTGCCACCGCGCCCAAAGCAGAAACATCGGCACGATGATGAACGCAAAAAAGATGATGACCAGCTTCGCGCGAATCGCCATAAAATTTAGTTGCTCACAAAAGGAAAAGTGCTGAGCTAAAACTGGTAACAGCGCCCGTCAGCAAGAGCCAAATGCTACACCCAAGCTCAGAAAGGTGTCAAAAAAACAGGTTGTGAAGGGTAACGAGACTGGAAGAAGTGCCACTGGCGTTGCCCGCCGATCAATTTTAATCAGCAGGCAACGCCATCTTTTAAGGTTTCACTGCGGCTTCGGAGGGTTTATTGGCATTTTCCGCCTTGAACGCTTTTTCATCGAGTTGAACATTGAACGCCGCTTCCACGATTTTGCGCTCTTCAATTAACTTGCCGTCCTGGTAAACTTGTATGCCCTCCGGCAAAAGCGTGTTTTGCACAACGCGGAAAGATTTGAAGTAAAGCCGGTATTTGATCGGTTCGGCCTCCGGGGTAGGTCGTTCTTCGTAATTCAAATAAAGGATGCGTCCTGACTTGCGGCTGATTTCGTAGCGCGTGCGCACGCCTTCGGCGGAAATTAAGTCAATAATGTCCATCTCCAGATTACCTAGCTTCGTACTTCCCACATATTCGAGCTTGGCGTCGTTCTCTTTATAACGAAGCAAGGCTTCATAACTGTGTTCGTGAGCCGCGCGAAACAGCTTGGCGGTGTCTTTGGTGACTTCCTGAATTTCGCCGTTGTGAATGCTCCAGAGGTCTTTGCCGTCGAAACCGAGCAGATAGCGCGTGCCGGGAAAATCCTGTTCGATCATCCGCAGATCGTCCTTCATCTTTTCTTTGCGAATGAACTTGGTGACTGTCTTGCCCTCATTCGTCCCTTGAGGCGTGATGAATTTGACCAGCGCCCGCAGTGTTCCATTACGCTGGACAGTGTAAAGTCCCGGCCTGCCGCCATAAGCCAGAATCGTTCGTTCCACGACATCTTCCGGTTTCGGATTTTTGTCCGCCCGAACTTGTTCCGCTTGACTGAACAGGAAGCTGAGGCCGAAAAGTGCCGCCGAGCAGGCGGCAAGAATCCCACGTGATCTTTCAAGACTATTCATAAAGGTCATTTAAGTTGACACCCCTTGAAGCGAAAACTACACTCTCCGATTTCATTTGGGCGGATCATAACTCACTGTGAGTCGCAACCGCCAGTCCCGCAGCATTTGGAAGGGAGCAGCCGGGTTCAGAACGATTCCGAACCGGCCAACGCACAATTTATTTTATTTATCCTTGTCCTCATTTCACCGGCTCGAATCGCTTTCAGCGGTACCAGTGATTTCAGCCTATCGCTAATTTGAGAACCATTTTTGAGAAGGAGTCACTCATGAAAATCGGAATTCTGGTCGGAATGGAAAACACCTTTCCGCCGGCATTGATCGAAAAAATCAACCAAATGGACGCGGGCGTCACCGCCGAATACGTCAAAATCGGCGGCGTGAAGATGGGCGAGCCCACGGGTTATCGCGTCATCCTGGATCGCATCTCGCACGAAATCCCGTTCTACCGCGCTTACCTGAAAAACGCCGTTCTGACCGGCGCAACCGTCGTCAACAATCCGTTCTGGTGGTCGGCGGACGAGAAATTCTTCGGCTACTCGCTGGCAACCAAACTCGGTCTGGCCGTGCCAAAAACCATTTTGCTGCCGCAGAAAAGTTATATGGAGCGGATCACCAACGCCAGTTTGCGCAATCTGGAATATCCGCTCGACTGGGACGCCATTGTCGAACACATCGGCATGCCCGCCATTTTGAAACCGCACGATGGCGGCGGCTG
>CAZRXE010000621.1:0-8580 GCA_964603695.1 uncultured Heliomicrobium sp. | reverse complement strand
AGTCGTCTTGCTAAAAAGCCTTAACCAATGTTTCACGATAAAAAGCCGTGTGCGGAGGAAATCAGCCTCGTACTACGCACACGGTCGCAATACCTCTGCTTCACCTCCGACCTCCTTTCGTTTCTAACATTAAGTTGCCTATCTGGAAGAAATTTATCGTGGCATCGCCAACCTTTTGCGCGTATTATTCGTCCATCTGTTCCAAGCGAACGAAATGCCCTTACATCGTCAGAATGAATACTAAGGTGCCAATGATTAGATGAGTCGTGTGTCTGAAAGACCGCGAATAACCCCCAAGTTCATTAAAACAACTGTTGTTACTTGCCAATTGAGTCTCAGTGGGATGCTTCCCAAGCTCTGAGTAGGAGTACGCCTTTATGAAGTACGTGTCGAATCAATCCACGATTGTGAAATCAACCCTCGCGCTTTTGTTGTTGGGGATCGCTCTTTTTGCCGGAGTGTTCGTCGCCGGATCGACTTCCGCGGCGATAAAATCAACCGCGCTTGGCAGCGCCGTTGCAGGTATCTTTCAACAACCCTGTGAAGGAGAACAGGAGCCGAACGAAACAATCGCTCAGGCCACTTCTATTGACGTTCCGGGAAAACGCTGCGGAACTGTCAAAGTCGGCGATGCGACGGGTGGAACTAACGGTGTCGTCCTGGAATACAATCCTCAGCTTAAAGATAAAGTCGAAGACCTTTTCACTTTCACAGTGATGGGCGAGGCCAAGAACGTTGATATTACGTTGACTTTCAACAACCCGGCGGCTGATCTCGATTTAATGTTGTTCAAGGATGCCGGAGCGGGGGCCAAGCCGACACCAATTGCGGTTTCAAACGGAAACACGACGACCGAACGGCTGGCACCGATTCCAACGCTGAGCGCCGGCAAGTATTACATCGGCGTTTCCGCTTTTGATGATTCCGCCGTCACGCCCCCGGTTGAATATAGTTTGTCCACTTCGTTGAATTCGCCGCCTCCGCCGCCGACGATCACACGCATCACGCCGGAAGCGGCTGCTGCAGGTTCCGGGCCGCTTTCGATTACGGTGACGGGAAGCAACTTTTTCAATCTGGATTCCAAGGTTTACTGGAACGACATTCCGCGCCCGACGACTTTTATTTCCAATGTGGAGTTGGTCGCCTTTTTGACGCCGGCGGATGTGGCCACGCCAGGATTGGCCTCTGTCAAAGTGGTCAATGCCGGCCCGCCGGGACAAGACGGCATCAAGTCGAACTCCGTACCCTTTACCATCACCACTTCGGACCCGGAAGTGGAGCCGAATGAAAATTCCACCAATGCCACATTGCTGACTGCGCCTGGGAAACGTTCTGGCGCGGTTGCGGTCGGCGACGCCGCAACGACGATGATTCAGCTTCCTGGCGGGCTGACCGATCCGGTCGAAGACATCTTTGCCGTTACGCTGCTGCAAAGCTCGCGGCTGGATTTGTCGCTGAGCGGCGGGAATGGGCAGGCCAATCTGGCACTTTATCTGTTCAGGGAAAAGCAGGGAACAACCGAGCTTGAAAATCTGGGCAATTCGCGGCAAGGCGGTGCGTTTCAGCGCATCATCACGCCGACTTTGCTCGCGCCGGGACGTTATTTAGTCGGCGTTTCCGCTGTCAGCGGCGCTTCGAGCTATGTTGTGGAAGCTAAGATTCCTGGCAACCGCTTGATGCAGGTTCTGGCCGGCAGCGCCGCGCCGAACAGTTCCGTCACGTTGCCGGTAGTGTTCTATGCCGAAGGCAACGAAAACTCTCTTAACTTCAGTTTGAAATTCGATTCGTCGCTGCTCGGCAATCCGCAGATTGTTTTGGGCGGCGATGCGGCAAGCGGCGCAATCAACGTTAATAACAGCGAACTGGCAATGGGGCGTGTCGGCGCACGGCTGTCGTTGCCTCAGGGCCAGCACTTCGGCGCGGGCGCGCGCGAGGTCGCCAAGGTCACTTTTGCCATCAAACCCAATCTGGGCGCAGGCACGACAAAAGTCGAATTCGGGGATGATCCGGTGGTACGCGGAATGGTGGATGCCAGCGGCACGGCGGTCATCGGTGATTACGCTTTCGGCAGTATCATGATTACTCCCGGCTTGGAAGGCGATGTCGCGCCGCGTTCATCGGGCAATGGTTCGATAACGATTGCCGATTGGGTGCAGGTCGGACGTTTCGTCAGCGGCGTGGATTCGCCCGTGGATGGCAGCGAATTCCAGCGCGTGGATTGCGCGCCGAAGAGTGCTTTGGGCGACGGCAAACTGACGATTGCCGATTGGGTGTTGGCAGGGCTTTATGCTTCGGGCGGAGAAGCCGCGCTGCAAGCCGGCGGGCCGAGCGGGCCGGTGGCCAGCGTCGCCGCTTTCGAAAAGGAAGTCCTCACCGAAGGTTTTGCTCAAACCGAGCAACAGCAGCAATCTCGCGTCATTCGAGTAGTTCCCGCCACTTTCAATCGCGGCGCGGAAAACACTGTTTCCGTCGAACTCAATTCCCAGGGCAATGAAAACGCCTTCGGCTTCAGCGTGAATTTCGACACTACGCAGTTGAGCTTTGTGCGGGCGACGCTGGGCGCGAATGCGCAAGGCGCGGCGCTGAACGTGAACAATGCGCAAATCGCTCAAGGGCGAGTCGGCATAGGTATCGCGCTTTCGAGTGGTCAGACGCTGGCGGCGGGCGCGCGCCAGATCGTCAATTTGGTTTTCAACGTTCCGGCTTCAAGTTCGGTCAATTCGACAACCATCAGTTTCGGCGATCTGCCGATTGCGCGCGAAGTGGTGGATGCGACGGCCAATGTCTTGACCACCAATTACACAGCCGGCGTCATCACGCTCGATCCGCAAATCAATCAAACGCCAAGCCTGACGAGCGTCAATCCGAATTCAGTGCTGGCTGGCGGCGGAAACTTCCAGATTACGCTGAACGGCAACAACTTCATCAATGGCGCGGTTGTGCGAGTTACGGTGGATGGTGTTACCGCAGAGCGGCAGACGGAATTCGTCAGCCTGACTCAATTGCGCGCGACGTTGCTGGCGCAGGACATTGCCGAAACAGGCACGATCAGCGTCAAGGTGCAAAACCCTCCGCCGAACGGCGGCATGTCGAATTCGCTGAGCATCAATATAGTCAATCCAGCGCCGACGATTACCACAGTCAGTCCGAACACGGCGTCGCAAGGCGGTCAGGCGTTCACGCTGACGGTCAACGGCACGAACTTCGTGCCGGGCGCGAGAGTGCAGTGGAACGGCAACAACCGTATCACGACCTTCCTCAGCAGCACGCAATTGACAGCGCAGATTCCGGCCACGGACATTGCCAATGGCGGCACGTTCACCATTCGCGTCGTCAATCCTGATCCGGGCGGCGGAAATTCTAACACGGTCAACTTCACCGTTGCCGTGCCGGCGGGAATTCCGCGCGTTACCAGTATTAGCCCGACCTCTATTCTGGGCGGCAGCAGCGCGTTCACGCTGACAGTCAACGGCACTAACTTCACGCAGAATTCCGTTGTGCGTTTCAACGGCAACGCGCTGACCACGACCTATGTCAGCAACACGCGGCTGACGGCGGAGGTATCGGCTGACAGCATTGCCACGCCGGGCACGGCTGGCATTACAGTGTTCACGCCGCCTCCGGGCGGAGGCGCGTCGAACGCCGCGTTGCTGACGATCAACGCGCCGCCGAATCCTGTTCCGACAATCGCCGCCATCACTCCCGCCATGGTTAATTCCGGCGGCGGGGATTTCGCGTTGACCGTGACTGGCACGGGCTTCGTGCAGGCTTCGGTCGTGCGCATCAACGGGCTGTCCAGACAAACGACCTTCGTTTCCGCGACGGAACTGCGCGCGACGATTCAGGCGGGCGACATCGTCAATGGCGGCACGGCCAATATCACGGTGTTCAATCCCGCGCCCGAAGGCGGGACCTCGAACGCTGTTCCGCTGACCATCAAGTTCGCGCCGCCTGTCATTAGCCTACTCAGCCCGAGTTCGGCGGTTGCTGGAGGCGTTGCCTTCCAATTGACCGTTACTGGTTCAAATTTCGCGCCGGGTTCGGTGGTACGCTGGAACAATGCGGATCGCCCGACCACGGTGGACAGCGTCACGCAATTGACCGCGCAAATTCCGGCTTCGGACATTGCCGATGTAGGCACGGCCACGATTACCGTATTCAGCCCGCTGCCGGGCGGCGGTTTGTCGAACGCCGTGAGCTTCAACATAAATCAGGCCGCGCGTCCGCTTCCGCGCATCAGTTCGATCAATCCGACTTCGGTTTTGGCGGGCAGCGGCAACATCACGCTGACGGTCAATGGCACGAACTTCGTGACGGATTCGGTCGTGCGTTGGAATGGCCAGCCGCGCACCACTATGTTCATCAATAGCACGCAATTGCAGGCGCAAATTCCGGCTGAGGACCTGGCCGCTGCCGCTACCGCGACAGTTACGGTGTTTACGCCTCCGGTGGGCGGCGGCGAATCTAATCCGGCGACCTTCACCATTGAAGCGCCGCCGAATCCGAAACCGCAGGTCAACACCATCAGCCCGGCATCAGTGGGGGCGGGAACAGGTGCATTCACGCTGACTGTCAACGGCACGGGCTTCATTGCCGTGTCGGTGGTGCAATTCAATGGCGCGAATCGTCCGACGACTTTCGTCAGCGCCACGCAACTGACCGCGCAAATTGCCGCCGAAGACATTCCGGCGGCGGGAACGGCTGCGATTCGAGTCGTTTCGCCTACTCCTGGCGGCGGCCCGTCGAACGAAGTCTCGTTGACGATTGTCAACGCCGTGCCGCAGGTTACCTCGCTCAATCCGAGCGTGGCGTCAGAAGGCGGTCCAGGCTTTACCTTGACTGTCAACGGCATTGGCTTCGTCGTTGGTTCGCAAATTGCCGTCAACGGCAATACGCGGATCACATCCTTTGTCAGCAACACGCAGTTGAAAGCCGAGATTACGGCGGCGGAAATCGCCAACGCAGGCTCGATCAGCATTCAAGCCATCAGTCCCGGACCGGGCGGAGGCGCGTCGAACACGGTTTTGCTGCCGATACGCGCACGCAATCCGTTGCCGCGACTGACGGGTATCAGTCCAGAAACAGTGATGGCAGGTGGCCCTGGCTTTACGCTGGTCGTGACCGGAACGAATTTCGTCAATGGTTCGGTGGTGCGCGTCAACAACGTGGATCGCCCGACTGACTTTGTTTCGGAAATGACGTTGGCAGTGCAGATTTCGGCGGCGGATGTGGCTTCCGGCGGAACGCTGACGGTTAATGTGTTCAGCCCGCTGCCGGGCGGCGGCATGTCCAATCCGCTGACGCTCACCATTAATAATCCTGTTCCGCGCATCACCAGCATCAGCCCGGACGCGGCTGCTGCCGGCAACGCGGAATTTATGTTGGTGGTCAATGGTGTCAACTTCGTGCCTTCTTCGGTGGTGCGGTTTAATGGCGCGTCCGTGCAGACGACTTTCGTGACGGGTTCGCAATTGACAGCGCAAATTCCAGCCGGATTGATTGCATCGGGCGGACTGCTGCCCGTGGTTGTCTTCAATCCCCCGCCGGTAGGCGGAACGTCGAATGTTGTCAATTTCTCCGTGACCAATCCCGCGCCGGCAATTACAGGCATCAATCCGACGCAAGTCACGGCTGGCGGCGGAGCTTTCAGTTTGACAGTGAATGGCAGCGGTTTTGTTCCAGGTTCGATTGTTCGCGTGAACTCGGCGGAGCGCACCACGACTTTCGTCAATGCCAATCAACTGACCGCTCAAATCACTGGCGCAGACATCGCCAATGGAGGCGCATTGAGCATTACTGTGTTCAATGCTGCGCCCGGCGGCGGCACGTCAAACGCGTTGATGCTGCCGGTGACCAACCCCGCGCCGGAACTGACGCAGCTTGTGCCGAGTTCGATTGCGGTTGGCAGCAAGGCATTCACGCTAACACTCAACGGCAACGGTTTTGTGCCAAGTTCCGTCGTACAGTGGAATGGCAGTCCTCGCCCGACAACCTTCGTCAGCAACACCCAATTGACGATTCCGGTTTCGGAATCAGAGATTTCCAGTGTGGGAACAGTCACCGTGACGGTGGTCAACCCGGTACCGGGAGGCGGCACGTCCAGCCCACGGGTTCTTCTGATCGTGACGACAGCCAATCCTGCGCCGACGCTGCTCAGCCTAAGCCCGAATTCCGTCGTTGCTGGCAGTGCCGCATTTACACTGACTGTGAATGGCGAAAACTTCGTTCCGAACGTGGTTGTCAATTGGAATGGCAGCCCGCGTCCGACAGCTTTTGTCAGCACAGTTGAATTGAAAGTGCAGATTGCCGCAGCCGATGTCGCCAATCAGGGAACGGCGGCGGTCACTGCTGTTAATCCGACGCCGGGCGGCGGCACGTCGAACGCGCTGAATTTTGGCATTACTCCGCCCAATCCGGTGCCTGTGCTGAACACCCTGGTTCCGTCCGTGGTCAGTGTTGGCAGTCCGGCATTTACTCTGACTCTCAACGGCTCGAATTTCGTCCCAGGCTCCGTGGTGGAGATCAACGGCAGCCCGCGCACGACGGCGTTTTTCAGCGCCACGCGCCTGTTTTCGCAAATCACGGCAGCGGACGTGGCCAACATCGGTTCGGCAACGATCACGGTGGTCAATCCGGCACCGGGCGGCGGCACTTCAAACCCGCTGACGCTGAACATCAGCACTGTCTCGAATCCTGTTCCGACAATCACGGAATTGGGGCCGAGCGAAGCCATTGCCGGAGACCCGACCTTCATTTTGACAGTGACCGGAACGAATTTCGTCCCCGGCGCAGTCGTGCGGTTCAACAACACGGTGCTTTCGACAAACTTCGTCAGCCCGACGCAATTAACCGCCGTGGTTCTTGATTCGGAGATCGCGAACGCCGGAACCGCCGACGTCAGCGTTGTAAATCCGGGGCCGGGCGGAGGCACATCGAACGTTCTACCGTTTGGTATTTCAGCGTTGAGCTGCCAGGCAATGTGCTTGCAGTCAGCGGTGTACTACATCATCAACATCAATCGTCTGCCGTCGGGCTACATCATCATCGGCGGTTCCAACTATAACAACCCGGTTCCGATTCAATCGAACCTGACTGATGTGCGCAGGGCCTTGCGCGGCGGTTCCGCACCGCTGGCGCAACTTAATCAGCAGTACGTCGCCACGCAGATCAGTCTGGCCTCGGTTGGCAACAGCGTCTTGTCCGGCGCAATGAACAGTACCTTGCGCTGTTACAACATCAGCTTCGAACCGATCATGCTCGAAAATGGTGTTGTTATCTCCAGAAGCACTCTGCTGAAGGATTTGCTTACGCAGGCACGACTAGCGATTGTCGAAAACCGCTCGGATGACATGGTCAAATTGGCTGATGTTCTGCACATGCTTAATGGCGACGATCCCACCAATCGTTGTCAATAAACTGTCTTTGCAGATGGCAAAATGAAAAAGCCGAAAGTCGAAAAAGCAATGCAAGATTGCTCTTTCGACTTTCGGCTTTTTTGTGCGGAAAGACTTTTTAAGGCCTCTGTAGCTTGTGGGCGGCGGCTCCGATTTGCACTGACAGGGCGTCAAGCGTGGTCGCAATTACCTTGACCTGTTCCGATGCTTCCGGCCAATTTCTTTGTTCCAAGGCTTCGCGCACGCCGGGCAGAGTCTTTACGCCGTAACCGGTATAAAACCCAGGCGCGTAAATCTGATGTTTGAACCATTCGCGGCGCGGCAATCCGGTGGCGGACAGCAGCTTTCGTTCGGATTGAAACAACAGCTTGTTCAGTTCCTTCGCCTCCGCCGGAAACGAGCCTGTGCGAAGCACGGCGTTTAAAGCACGGTCGTAATCATCCGAAGCCTGTTTCAATTTCTCGACTGCTCGACGTAGCGGCATCAAATCCACGTTTTGTTTGGGAAGCTTGGCGATTTCGTCCACATAGCCGCCCACCGTTTCAGCGAAGTTAGTGAACTCGAATGGCAGGATTCGCGCATCGGCCAAACGCATCGTCGCCGTTCCGGCAGCCTGCACCAGCGTTCGCCCATATTCAAACGTCGTATCCGAGAAGCGTGTATACCAAGCGAAGGAATCGTAAATGGAGTGATAGATTCCGCCGCCGCCTTCTCCGCCAAATCCCAGGTTCAGCGAAGCGATTCCCAGATGGTCAATAAAGGCCGTGTAATCCGAACCTGAACCTAACGCACTGATTCGAAGATCGGCCCTGCTGCCAGTCTGCTCGCCTCTTCTGGATTTCATCACTTCCCAGAGCGTGCCTTTGCCTTTGGGATCATTGACTGAACGCGCAACATCATTGACGAACTTTTCCAGCGTGTGCGAACCGCCAACGCCAAAAGTTCCTTTGCTGGTGCTGTCGGAGTTGATGTAAACAACGGCCTTTTGTTTTAACTCTTCCGCGTGCTCTTCAACCCATTCTGTCGAACCAAGCAATCCAGGCTCTTCGCCGTCCCACGCGCAAAATATAATCGTTCGTTTCGGACGCCAATTCTGTTTGAGTAGTTCTCCAAACGCGCGCGCTTCTTCAAGCACTGCGGCCATTCCGCTGATCGGATCATCCGCGCCGTTGACCCAGGCATCGTG
>CAZRXE010000620.1:0-7659 GCA_964603695.1 uncultured Heliomicrobium sp. | reverse complement strand
GTCGGCGTGTGGCCTTCGCCTTAGTAGCGCGCCAGAAAACGGCAGGTTTTGAGAGTTTGAAGTAGAAGGGCTGATCATTGCACAACGTGGGATCAGCCCGGAGACAGTTCGAGTTAATGGTCTATTTCAGAGGCTGAATTGCTTGAATGACAGAGTAAATAGATCTGCCTCAGAAGCGAAAATTGTAAGACAACTTGAAAAACAAAGTGCGCCGCTGCCGTTCCAGTCCTGCACCGATGGCGCGGCGCTGCGTCAGCGGGTCGTATCCATTGAATAACAAATCATTCCAGCCCAGATAAAATGTAGTGTTCGGACGCGGCACATAGGCATACAGCAAGCTTGCGCCGAACTGCCTGAGCGAAGTGTCGTAATCAAAGATGCCGCGCACCGAATGATAAGGATTGAATTGCCAAGTCGTGCGGTTGCGCAGAATTTCCTGATTGAAAAAGCGTGCGCCGGTGCGTGCGTCATTCAGCTTGCTTTTCAGGTAAAGCATGTTCACGTTGAGCTTATCGTTTGGGCGAAAACCCAGATCGGCTTCCCAGTCCAGTTTGCGACCGGTTTGGGGATTACGTGGATCATAAAAAATTCCACCGCCCCATTCGGCCCGCCCGTTGATGGTGAATTTTTTGAAGGCAAACATTTCGTAATCTACATGATCGTAAGCGTAAGACAGTTCGCGGTTCGCAAAGCCTTCGCGGACGCGTGAGTGGAAGTACGTCAACTTAATGCCGCGCTGAAACTGAAAATCTATGGCGGGGTCAAAGAATTCGACTTCCGCCAAACCGCCCGGCTGTTTCGAGCGTTGCGCGTAAAGATAAGCCCAGACATTGACCAGCCATTTGTTGAGCTTTGAGCCTTCCTTTGTCCAGAACACGCGCCCGACATCGGCGAGTTGCTGATGATAACCGCGCCGCTCAATAAATCCTGTCTGCGCGGCATAATCGCTGCCGACGTATTCATCGCTGAGAAAGATGCGCCAATGCCTGCCGAAATTGCCGAAGCGCTTATTCGTCGCCCAATCGCTCGTGGTATTGCCGCGCTGATCGGTCGTGCGCGTGCGCACCAATTGAAAGCCGAAGTTCGCCGCCTTTGACACACGCAATCGTGTTTCGCCTGCTAGCACAGAATTGGAAGCCTGGCCGAAACGTCGGTCGGTGAAGAACGCTCCGACGGCAGAATCCTGCCCGAACGAACGCTGCCAACGCGCAACCGTGAACAGCGCGTTTTGCCCGAAGTTTGGGTCATTGCGTTCGACTTGCAAACCTGCTGCGCGATCACTTGCCACCAGCAAGCCAATCGCATTGCGCCCCAGTTTGCCCGTGAGTTTTACGCCCCAATCGGGATCAATAATCGTGCGGGTGTTGAGCAGCTTGAAGCCGCGACTTGGCAGCGGATCGAAGACATCTACGCCTTCCAGAAAAAACGGGCGACGTTCGGGATAAAAGAGCGCGTAGCGTTGATTGGTATTGATCTGCGGCACGTCGGCTTCGACCTGCGAAAAATCAGGATTGATCGTTGCGGCCAGCGTCAGGTTCGGCGTGATCGAATAAATCGCCGTCAGGCCGGGATCAAATTTATTCACGGTGTTGAGCCGCGCTTGTCCGGGCATCGTGGGAATGGCTTCTCGTTCGCTGTTCACCGAACCGACAATAGTTGGAATCACGTCGAGCGTGCGCCCTGAATAAACGTCATCCAGCCCGTTCAATTCGCCCATCTGCAACAGCAATGAACCCACATCGCGCAACACCGGTTGCCACGAAGTGCGCTCGGCCTTGCGCGGAATCACGCGGCGCAGGTGCAAGCCCCATTTCGCGCCGCTGCCTGCTTTGAAGCGAATGGATTTGAACGGAATCGCGGCTTCGACCACGTAACCGTCGTTGGTGAGTTGGCCCTTTGATTCGTATTGCGTGTCCCACGATTCGTCTACGGCCTGTTCGGTGAACACGCCGTCCTGCTGAATGCCGAGCGGATTGAACGTGAAGCGATAAGCCCGTTGCCGGTCGTTGAAAGTGTCGAGCAACAACACGACTAAATCGTCTTCGTTGATGTCGTCGCGTTTGCTGACGCGGGCGCGAATCGCCGACGGATCAGAATCGTAAGCGCGAAACGCGATGTATAACGTCTCGCGGTCAGCGGCGAGCCAGGCTTCGGTTTTTTCCGACGCCGCGATGTTGTCGCCGGGTTCGATTTGAATGTCGAGCGTGACTTTCGCCGCTCCATCCCATTCGCCAGCGTTGATCGCGCCATCAATTTTCGGCGGACTCGTGAGTTTGCCGAGTGTCAGAGGCGGCGGCTTGACCGCGTTGCGCGTGGCAACAGGTTGCGCGAAGGCAAGGCTGCATGACAGCAACAAAAAAAGAATGAAGCGTGAAAACAACGGCTGCATCGTCAATTCGTTACTGGATAGCTTTGGTAACGCCGCAGCCCCAACCCGCCAATGATTGCAGCCACGAGCAGCAACAACAGCGCCGGCCACAACGCGCGCGGGGCGAGGGCGGCAAACGATTCTTCCTGCCACTTGAATTGCGGCAGTTGATTCAATTCATTGCTGCTGATGGCGCGTTTCTCAAAGACGCGCGGATTGAAAAAGCCTTGCCACGTTTGATGAAAGCCTTCGACCTGTGTGAGGAAGTGTTGATAACGCGCAACGCCCGTGCCCGCAATGTCATAGAGCGCGGTTTGCATCAAAATCGCGGGCGAAACAAAACGGAAGCGATTGGTGAATTGATGCTGCGCCGCAAGCTGCGAATTGAACCGCGCCAGCACGGGTTGCAACGCGCGTCCGACCAGCTCGTCTTTGGCGATTGAGAGCATGGCGAAATCGTCTTCGCCGGTTTTGGTCGCGGCATCCTGCGGCTTGGCGAGTTCGGGATGATCTTGAAAATACTTGCCGAGCAATTGGCTGCCTTTCGTTTCGGCTTGCTGCGTTTCGCCGCGCATCGCTGTGATGAATTCGGTGCGCGAGGGGACAGGGTATAACGTTGTCGCCAGCAAATTGATGACCGATGGAATGACGACCACGAACGCCAGCCAGCACGCGGCCAGCATTACGGCGTTGGTCGCCGCGTTTTTCCCCAGTGCATTCACCGCAATCGCCAACGCAAACCAGAACGCGCCATACGCCACAACGACCGCGACCCACAGCAATAATTGCGCGAGCGAAGCGCGTCCGCCGCTCAGAAAAAAACCGAGCAACGAAAACAGCAGCGCGGACGAAAAAATCACTATGGCGCGCAACACGACTTTGCCCAATACGACTTGCCGCAAGCGCAACGGATTTGCCAGCAGCATCGCCAGCGTGCCTTCTTCTTTTTCTGCCGCGACCAGATTGAAACTGAGCGCGAGAATCAGCAGCGGGAAGAAATACAAAATCACAAACGCCAGATCGAAATGCCCGGCGAACAGCTTGAACGGACTTTCCAAATCCTGCGCGAGCATGAAGGTTTCTTTGAGCGCGCCCGACACTTTGAAATGATTTGGATACACATCGCTTTGCCCCACAGCCAGAGCCGCGAGCGGCGCGGGCGGCAGCGCGGCGTATTGCTGGCCGCGATAATTGCCGACATAAAACGGATGCCGCGCGCCCCAATCGGGATATTTCAAGGCTTCGTTCTTCTGCGCGGCTTCGGCCTCTTCTTTGGTGATGTCAGTGCGAATGTCAGCGAGCCGTTTTTGTTCGTCGGCGCGCATTTGCGTAAGGCTGTTTTGCTGAGACCGCGTCCAGCTTTGTCCTTTGTACAAGGCATAACCGATGACCAGCGCAAAGAGAATCAGCACCACCCAAGCTGTGCGGTCGGCGGTCAGGTTGCGCCATTCGTGTTGAATGATTCGTGTCAGCATAAATCGTAGTGCGGGCTGCCAGCCCGCGTTGGTTTTGAAATGGAACGCGGGCTGGCAGCCCGCGTTACGGTTAATCAATCCGCGCCGTCCGCACTACCAACGGCGTCGCAATCAACACCGCTGCCAGCCACGCACCGAGCAGCAATAATCCCAGCCAATGATGCGAGAGCGCCCAGCCCGTGCCCGGCGCGATGTAATCAAACGCGGGCACTTTTTCCCACAGCGCGCGGTCGGCTTTGAAATCCCAGATGGCTTCGATGTTGCCTTTGGCGAGCATTTCCTGATTCAACGTATTGACCAATTGCTGGCGATATTTTTCGGCGGCTCCGGCGAAGTGGCGATGATGCGCGAAATCGGTTCCCGCCATTCCCATCGAAAGCGATTGCACGGCGAGCAATGGCGCAAGGCTCGCACCCCATTGATAAACGCGCTGTTGATTGGCGTAAATATCGTTGAGCCGAGTGAAATGTTTGTCGTTGACTTGCGTGTCAACCTTTTCGCCTTCGTCCAGCACGACGGCTTCGGGGTGGACGGGCAGAAACTTCGCGTCAGTCACTTTGTATTGCGCCATCAACTCGGTTTTCTTTTTCTCGACCTGTTGTTCCCATTCGCCGTGTCCGCGAATCTCGTCGGCAATCGCCTTGTTGAAATCGACCGCCGTCGGCGTGGGGTAGGCCGCTTTGGCGACATCGGTGACGAGTCGTGCCGCAACCAGCGAGTTGAGGAACCAGAAACCGAGCAGCACGACCAGCGCCGTGCGGGCGGACGAAGCGCGCGCCGAAACGATCAGCGCGAGTCCGATGAAAATGGCGACATAAGCGAGATAACACGCGCTCATCACGGCCAGACGCGGCAGGCTCAACCACAACGAAGCCGCGCCCGCATTGAGCGCCATCGCCACTACGCCCAGCACGGTGGCGGGAATCAATAACAACGCGAGCGGCGCGGCCACACCCAACGCTTTGCCCAGCGTGAGTTGCGTTTTGCTGACGCCGAGACTCAGCAATTGTCTGAGTGTGCGGCCTTCGCGTTCGCCCGCAAAGGCGTTGTAACCCAGCAAAATGATGAGCAGCGGAAGCAAGACTTGCAGCGTCGTTGCCGCCGTCAACTCGCCAAAACGCGCCAGCGGCGTGGCATCTTCAACCGGGCGAAATTGCGCGGCGTTTTGACGATGGGCTTCGAGGAATTGCGAGACGCCCAAATACAGATCAAGCCCTTTGTCCACCGCCGCGAGCGCGAGTTGCGGCTTGAAGGCATAGACGCCGTAATGCGCCGCCGAATGCGGATTCTTCGCGCCCTGATCCAGCCAGAACGCACGTTGCGATTCCTGCGCGGCGGTCTGTTGCCGTTTGACTTCAGCGTGCTGTCGCCAACCCGTCAACAACGAAACCGTCAGCAGCGTGAAGATGATCGCCGCCGCCCAGGCGTAGCGACCATCACGAATCATCTCAGTAAATTCCTTGCGGGCAATTCGGGTAATCATGGTCATGTCCTTTTTGTAAATTGAGGAGGGACAGGGTACGAGGACTGCCGAATTCGCGCGAGGGAGAATCAACCAACCGCCTGTCTGTCCATACGAACGGACAAAAACACAGCATCAGTGGTAATTGCCCCGCGCGCGCTACTCCAGGCGCAACGCAATCATCGGATCAACCTTCGCCGCGCGGCGCGCCGGAACGAAGCAGGCGATTAACGCCACCAGCATCAACAACAACGCTACGCCCGCGAACGTCAGCGGGTCATTCGCTGACACGCCGAACAACAGCGTCGTCATCAGCCGCGTGAACAGCAACGCCACGGCCAACCCGCAAACAACGCCAATCAGCGCCAGTTTCAGCCCTTGCCCCATCACCAGCCGCAGCACATTGCTCGTCGTCGCGCCCAACGCCATCCGAATGCCGAGTTCGCGCGTGCGCTGGCTGACCACATAACTCAACACGCCGTAGATGCCGACGCTTGCCAACGCCGATGCCAGCACTGCGAAAACCGCGAACGCATAACCCCACAGCCGTCTTTGCCAGGTCGAGTTCGCCAACACGGTCTCCATCGTGCGTGCGTTGTAGATCGCCAGTTGTGGATCAACCGACCAGATGGCTTGTCGTGCGGCTTCGATCAAAGCCGATGGGTTGCCGTTCGTTTTCACCAGCAAATGCAAATCGCCCGCCGCGTCCTGATTGAAAGGCAGATAAATCGCGTAGCCCGTTGCCTGATCCAATCCCTGATAGCGCACGTCGCCTGCCACGCCGATGATTGTCCACCAGTCGGCATCGGCTTCCGCCGCCGCCAGTTTCAAGCGTTTGCTGAGCGGCGTCTCATTCGGCCAGAAACGTTTCGCCATCGCCTGGCTGATGACCGCGACACGCTGTGAGTTGAGATTTTCGGATTCGTAAAAGCCGCGCCCGACGAGCAGCGGAATTCCCGCGACCTGAAAAATGTTATGGCTGACGTTGGGCATCAACGCCTGCGGATTGAATTTTTGTTGCTCCGCTGTTTGCCCTTCAATCGTAAAGGGGAAGGGTTTGCGCGGACTGCCTTCGCCGTCGTGCGGAATCACGTTGGAGCCGCCCGCCGCCATCACACCGGGCAATTCGCGCAAGCGCGTCAGAATGCGGTTGTAAAGCGATGCGTAAGCCGGATAGGGCGGCGTTTCGCGGTACTTGTCGCCCGGCGGCGAAATATAAAGCGCGAGCAAATTGCGCGGCTCAATGCCCGTCGCCACGTCATTCAGCTTGAGAAAGCTGCGCACCATCAGCGCGGCACCGATCAGCAGCACCAACGCCAACGCCACCTCCACAACGACCAGCGCATCCCGCGTGCGGCGGCTGTGCGCCGCGCCTGCATTGCCCCGTCCGCCTTCCTTCAGCGTCTCGGTCAAATTCAGCGGCGAGCGTTGCAGCGCGGGCGCGAGGCCGAACAGCAATCCCGTCAGCAACGAAACGCCCAGCGCAAACAACAGCACGCGCCAATCCAGGTCAAACGTCATCCAGCTCGGCAGTTCTATCGGGATCGCCAGTTTCATCAGGCGCACGCCGCCGTAAGCCAGCGCCACGCCGAACGCACCGCCCGCCATTACCAGCAGGACGCTTTCCGTCAGCAATTGCTGAATGAGTCGCGCCCGGCTGGCTCCGAGCGCGGCACGCACCGCCATCTCGCGTTCGCGTGCCAGCGCGCGCACCAGCAACAAATTCGCCACGTTCGCACAGGCGATCAGCAGCACAAAGCCGACCGCGCCCAGCAAGAGCATCACGTAAGGCCGCAGATTACCCGCTTCCATTTCGCGCAGCGGTGTGAGCGTCGCCGTCACGTCTTTGTTGGTTGAATGAAAGTCTTGTGCCAGCCGCGCCGCGATGCTCGCCACATCGGCACGCGCTTGCTCCGTCGTCACGCCGTCTTTCAACCGCGCAATGGTTTGGTAATACGCGCGGCTGTCGCGTTTGCCGCCACGCATCGTAGTCTTGAAACGGTCGAGCCAGCTTTCCAGCGGCGCCCACGCATCGGCGTTAGCGTTGAATTGAAAGCCGAAGCGAAAGCCTGACGGCATCACGCCGATCACTGTGTATGGCGTCGTGTCAAGCAGCATCTTCTTGCCCAGCACATTCCGATCCGCGCCGAAGCGTTCGTGCCACAGCTTGTCGCTGATGACAACCGAATAGAGATCGCTGTCCGGTTGTTCTTCGGCGTGCGCGAAGGCGCGTCCGAGTTGCGGCGTGACACCCATCGTTTTGAAGAAATCCGCCGAAGCGAAATTGACTTGCAGCGGCAGCGCTGCCACCGAGCCGTCGCCCGGCAGGTTGTAGGCCAGCGTGACGAAACAGG
>CAZRXE010000619.1:0-2708 GCA_964603695.1 uncultured Heliomicrobium sp. | reverse complement strand
GGCGGACTTTACGGAACCATTGTCAGTGTCCGCGAGGACAAGCGGACCGTACAATTGAAGGTCACGGAAAATCCTGTTGTTCGCGTTGAAGTTGCCCGCTCCGCGATCTCCGGACTTCAAGAAACACCGGAGCAGAAAAGCTGATCGGTGAGGCTCCGATGATTTGATTTCTAACATCCCTGAATATTGAACTTGCGAGGTAAGCCGTTGCTTCAAAGAAAGAATCAACGGTGCTTTTTAGCCTTATGAACAAAAACATTCGCACGCGCTTCACGATTATCTCAGTCCTTACAGTGGCCTGTTTGGTCATTCTTTTCGGTCCGTGGCACAAACCGAAAGGATATGCCCGCAGTGCGGGAGACTTCTTCAAGCCTGCCAAGCTGAAACAAAACCTTTCGGAAAATATCCGACTCGGTCTGGATTTGCGCGGAGGCACGCACTTGGTGATGCAGGTGCAGGCGGACGAAGCCATCAATTACCTGACCAGAAATAATGTGGATAAAGGAAAAGACGAGCTGAAAAAAGCAGGGGTTCAGTTCACAGATGTGAAATCCACAGTTCCCGGTTTGATCGTGGTTGAAAATCCGAATGCTGCGGATCATCAGAAAATCATTGATACATTCCACACCTTTATTCCTCAAGACGGTTGGGAAACTTCCACCAACAGCAGCCCGTCTTCGGTGACGTTCAAGCTTTCCACTCGTTACGCGGATCAGTTGCGCAAGGAGGCCACCGAACAGGCTAAAGCCATTATTGAACAGCGCATTGACCAATTCGGCGTTGCCGAACCGACTGTTCAGTTGCGCGGTCGCGAAGAAGATCATCAAATCCTGTTGCAGATGCCGGGCGTGGATAACCCGGAGCGCGTCAAAGAATTGTTGAAGACGGATGCGCGTCTGGAAATTCGCGCCTCCAGCGGCCAACGTTTCGACACTGCCGAACAGGCGACTGCTTCGCTTGGCGCGGATGCCGCGAGCAAGGAAGTTTTGCCGTACAAGGAAAAGAACGCGGACGGCACGCTTCAAACGGGCTACTACGTCGTGGACAAATCTCCGGTGATTGATGGCAGCGACCTGCGCGAAGCCCGCGGAGTGCCTAATCAGCAAGGATTTGGTTATTACGTAGCCTTCTCGCTCAAGCCTGGCGGTTCGGAAAAATTCGGAAGTTGGACGGAGAAGAACATCGGCAATTATTTGGCGGTTGTTTTGAACAATGAGATTCGCAGCGTGGCGGTCGTTCGCAACAAGATCACGGACAGCGGTCAGATCGAAGGCAATTTCACGCAGCAACAGGCCGAAGATTTAGGGTTGGTTTTGCGCTCCGGCGCGCTGCCCGCCAAAGTCACTTACATCGAAGAGCGTACGGTCGTGGGATTGGGGTTGGTCGTATTATTCATGCTTGGCTATTACAAGTTTTCGGGCGTCAATGCGGTGGTCGCACTGGTTTTGAACCTGATTATTTTGTTGGCCGGATTGGCAATGTTTGGCGCGACCCTGACACTGCCCGGCATTGCCGGCGTCATCCTGTTAATCGGCATGGCTGTGGATTCGAACGTGCTGATCTTCGAGCGCATTCGCGAAGAATTGCTGGCAGGCAAGATTGTTTCGTCAGCGGTTGATACGGGATTCAACAAGGCGCTTGTTACCATTATTGACACTCACGTCACGACCATTGTTTCGGCGGCCTTCCTTTATATTTTCGGCACTGGCCCGGTCAGAGGATTTGCTGTGACGCTGACCATTGGTTTGCTGGCCAACATCTTTACCGCCGTTTATGTTTCGCGCTCGATGTTTATGTGGGTTATCAATCGCGGCGGACGCAAGGCGGAAACGATTAGCATCTAAGAGCACCAAAGTTATGATCCAGATTTTCAAACACGCAAATTTCGATTTTTTGAGCAAGAAGTGGCTGTTTATCGGCGTCTCCTGGGTACTGATCCTGTTGGGTGCCGGCTCGATTTTGTATCGGGCTTTTGACGGCAAGGATTATACGCATCCATTCAACATGGGGGTGGACTTTGCCGGTGGAACCCTGGCCACCGTCAAATTCAGAAATACTCCGGACCTTAACAGGCTTCGCGGCGAGTTGGCCAAGCAGGGAATTGAAACTACCAAAGTGACACTTCAATTGATTGGAGACGAGATTGGTCAGGCTCCGAAAAATGAAGTCTTGGTTCGGTTGCCAAACCTTGTGCAGGTAAAACAACAAGCCGGACAGTCCGAAACATCCGCAACTGCGTTGAGCGATGCCGACATCGGAAAGGTCAAGATTCTGGCGGCATTGGCCGCTTTCAATGATCCTTCGGCGCAGGGAAAAACCGATCTCAATACCATCGGCAGCGATAATTTGAAGTCGGAGTTGATCGGGAAGGCCAAACTGGATCCGCAAAGCGCACAGGAAGCAGCGAAAGCGATTGTGGATTACCGGGAGAAAACCCGTGGCGGACTGATCGGCGACGTCAACGAAGTTAAAAACATCAGCGGCGTTCCTCCGCAAATTGGCGACGCACTGGGACAACAGTTTTTCACGGGGGCAGCTTCGGTCAAAAGCGCTGAGGCAGTCAGCCCTCAAGTGGGCGCTGACCTTCGCAACAGCGCCATCATCGTGACCATCGTTTCCTGTATCGCGATGTTAATTTTCGTTGCCTTCCGGTTCAAATCCTGGGGATTTGGGATCGGAGCGGTCATTGCGGTTTTTCATGACGTGCT
>CAZRXE010000618.1:0-2318 GCA_964603695.1 uncultured Heliomicrobium sp. | reverse complement strand
CTGATCAAGTAAGGATTGGCTTCTTATGGAAAGACCTGGTGATTCGCTGCGCGACCTGACTCGCCGCCACTTTTTCAAACAAGCTGCTGGCTTCGGCATTGGTTCGCTGGCACTGAATTCGTTGCTCAACAATCAACTGCTGGCTTCCTCAACAGGTGATGGTGTGCCTGGACCCCATTTCGCGCCCAAAGCCAAGCGGATCATTTTCCTGTTTATGGCGGGCGCACCGTCGCAGCTTGATTTGTTCGATTACAAGCCGAAGCTGAACCAATACGACGGCCAGGACATTCCGGCGGAGTTCATCAAAGGCGAGCGTTTCGCCTTTATTCAAGGCACGCCGAAGCTGCTCGGCACGCCCTTCGAATTCAAAAAATACGGCAAGTCCGGGCAGGAAATGTCCAATTTGCTGCCGCACCTGGCGCGTCACGCAGACGACATCGCCATTGTGCGTTCGATGAAAACCACGCAGTTCAATCATGCGCCGGCGCAGATTTTCATGAACACCGGCCATCAGATTGTTGGGCGTCCGAGCATGGGCGCGTGGATGAGTTACGGTTTGGGCAGCGACAACAAAGACCTGCCGAGTTTCGTTGTGTTGATCTCCGGCGAAAATAATCCCGACGGCGGCAAGAGTTGCTGGGGCAGCGGCTTTTTGCCGACAGTGCATCAGGGCGTGGAGTTTCGCTCGAAAGGCGAGCCGGTGTTGTTTGTCTCCAATCCCGAAGGCGTCAGCACGGACGTGCGCCGCCAATCGCTGGACGCCATTCGCGACCTGAACCAGATGAATCGTCAGGCCATCGGCGACCCGGAAATTGACACGCGCATCGCGGCTTACGAAATGGCTTACCGCATGCAAACCAGCGTGCCGGAACTGACCGACATCAGTAAAGAGCCGCAGAAAGTCCACGAAGCTTACGGCACACGCCCAGGACAGGCTTCATTCGGAAATAACTGTTTGCTGGCGCGGCGATTGGTCGAACGTGGCGTGCGCTTTGTGCAGTTGTATCACTGGGGCTGGGACATGCACGGCAACGGCGTCGGCGTGGATATTCCGACCAAGCTTCCGCGCATGTGCCGCGAAATTGATCGTCCCATTGGCGCACTGCTCGATGATCTGAAACAGCGCGGCCTGTTGGAAGACACGATTGTCATTTGGGGCGGCGAATTCGGACGCACGCCGGTCAACGAAGCCCGCGCCGGATCGAAACTGCTCGGACGCGATCATCATCCGCGCGCCTTTACCTACTGGTTGGCGGGCGGCGGCATTAAACCGGGCGTTACCATCGGTCAGACGGACGAGCTTGGCTACAACGTGGTCGAAGACCCGGTCGAAGTCCACGACCTGCACGCCACCGTTTTGCATCTGATGGGCATTGACCATTTGAAGCTGACGTACAAATTCCAGGGCCGTGATTTCCGGCTGACCGATGTTCACGGCAATGTCGTGAATAAGCTGCTTGCGTAAGCAACTGAACGAACACACAAACCGAGTACATCGTCAACAAAGCTTTGCGGACGATTCAGAAGGGAGTCGGGAAATGAGAAAACTGCTTTCTTTTGTTTTGATTGTTTTGTTCGGTTTGCTGCCGTCGGCGGCGAGTCAGTCAACGCAAAAACTGCGCGTGCTGTTCATCGGCAACAGCTACACCTATTACAACAATCTGCCGCGAATGCTTGCGGGCTTGGCGGCCTCGGCGAAACCAACGCGTGTTTTGGAAACCGAGATGGTGGCGGTGGGCGGCGCGACGTTGAAACGATTATGGGATATAGGTCAGGCGCAACAGGCGCTTGCGCGCGGCAAATGGGATTACGTGGTGTTGCAGGAACAAAGCACGCTGGGAATGTCGAAGTTTGTGGACGGCATTCCGCAGATCAACGACCCGGCGGAATTTCACGCGGCGGCCCGCATCTACGACTCCGAAATCAAAAGGCTGGGCGCGAAAACGCTTTTCTACATGACCTGGGCACGGCAAAACAATCCGGCCAGCCAAATACAATTGGCCGAGGCGTACACGAAAATCGGCATGGAGTTGAATGCCCCTGTCGCACCGGTTGGATTGGCGTGGCAAGCGGCGCTGAAAGCCAGACCCGATCTTGCACTGCATGTTGAAGACAAAAGTCATCCGAATCCGGCAGGATCGTATCTGGCGGCGTGCGTGTTTTACGCCGTGTTGTACGGCCAAAGCCCTGAAGGATTGGCCGAAGGCGTCACCGGTGCGCTGGTTGATTCGTCTGGAAAACCGGGCGATGCGGTCGGCGAATTGGTCAAGCTGAGCAAGGCGGACGCAGGGTTTTTGCAAAAGATGGCGTGGGAAATG
>CAZRXE010000617.1:0-2400 GCA_964603695.1 uncultured Heliomicrobium sp. | reverse complement strand
ATCGTATAACCGGAAATGGCTCCGCAGCCCGTGTTGCCGCCTCCACCACCTCCACCGCCGCCTCCACCGCCGCCTCCACCGCTCTTCGGCGTCACGGTGACTTTGAAGGAAGCCGTGGTACGGTTGCCGCGCGAATCCGTCGCGGCAAAATTGACCGTGGTCACACCCACAACAAACACCGAACCCGAAGCTTTGTCGGTTGTCACAGTCACCGCGCCGTCCACTGTGTCCAGCGCCGTGGGCAGCGTGTAAGTAACCGCTGCGCCTTCGTCCGTAGTGGCTTGCGCGGTGATGTCCGCTGGAACGCCGCTAATGACCGGCGCGGTGGTGTCTTGCACAATCAGTGTTTGCGCGGAACTGGTGGCGCTTAGACCTTTGCTGTCGGTGACGGTCAGGAAGATCGAATGCGTGCCGATGCCAAGCGTCACTTGCGGCGAAAGCGTCGCGGCAATTTGCGCCGCGCCGTCGAACCATTGGTAGGTCAGCGGATCGTTGTCAGGATCGGAAGCCGTGGCCGTCAGATTGATCGAACGTCCCGTCGGGTCTGTCGCTTCGTAAGTCGTCGGGTTGACCGGCGTGACGCTGACAGTGGGCTGGCGATTCACATCGCGGACGGTGATGGAGAAGCTCTTGCTGTCCGTGGCGTCGCCGTCATTGACAATGACGGTGACGGTGTAAGCGCCAGCGTGCGTGAAGCCTGGCGCAAGTTGCATGGTCGCGCCGCCGTTACCGTTGTCCGTGAAGGTAGCGAAGGCTGGAACGTTTTGCGCGCTTAGCGTCAGCGGGTCGTTGTTGCCGTCAGTAGCCGAAAAGTTAATGGTCTGCGTTTGGTTTTCATCCAGCGATACATCCGCAATGGCCGCCAACACCGGCGTCTGGTTTGGCAGTTGAATCAGCATGCGCAAGCGATTGTTTTCGGTGTCGGCAAAAACAAAATTGCCGTCGGCCAGCGTGATGATGTTGGCTGTGGATTGAATGCTGGCCCCGATGAATTCGGGGTTGCTCAGATTCAGCCGCGCCATAATCCCAGGCCCGCCGTCGCCGGAAAAACCAGCCTGACCGTTTCCGGCAACCACGCTCACAATACCTAGCGCGTTGGTCGGCGCAACCACGCGCAGAATCCTATCCGTGCCGGAATTGGTGACAAAGACATTGCCCGCCGCGTCCAGCGTCAAATCGCGCGGCTTGTTGATGCCCTGCGAAGCGTTGGCGATGATCGTGAAGGCGGTGCTGTTCGGATTGTTCTGCCGCAAAATCCTGTCGTTTTTGGTGTCGGCGATGTAAACCTGCCCGCCCGGCGTGACCGCCAATCCACAGGCATTGCCAGTAGTCAGCGGAACCAATCCCTCTGTTCCAGGAACCATCAGGCTGGTGACAAAGCCAGTGGATGCGTTGACCTTGCGTATACGATTGTTGCCCTGATCGGCGATGTAAAGATTGCCTGCAGCGTCCACGGCCACATCCGTTGGGAAAATAATGGAAAGATTGGCCGGCCCGTCTTCTGCCGTTGGACTGCCTGGCGCGGGTTGATCGTTGCGTCCAACCAAATCGCGAATGAATCCGGGCGGAATGACGACTTTGGCCGTGCCGCCGTTCGGAAACATCACCACATCGGACGATGAAGTATTGAGAAAACGAATGTGTCCGCTGCGTCGTCCATTCAGCGACCCCGCCGGACGCACCAACGCGCCGTCCTGCGCGTCAACGATGAACACGCCTTTGCTGGTGACGGCCAATCCTTGTGGAGAAGCGAAGTAGGCAGTGGCGATGCGGTCGTCGTTGGCAGGCGTTCCGGCCTGGCTGTTGAGCGTGGCGATGTGGCCGGGCTGAACAGTGATTTCCGAAGCTGTGTTGCCGAACAAAGTAATCGGCACGTCACCGCGATTGACGAAGCGAACGCTTCCGAACGGATCGGCGTTGGTATCGGCAATGAAGAGATTGCCGTTGGCATCAACAGCCACGCCGGTCGGATTTTGCAGTTCAGTGTTCGTCGCCGGGATGTTGTCGTAAGGCGAAATTTGTCCGCTGCCAGCAACAGTGTTGATCTGGCCGGTATTGATGATCGTTCCTGCGATGTTGACGGGGCCGCCGCCAGTGTTGATGTAACGCACCCGCCTGAAGGTGAAATCCGGCAGGTAGATGCCGTTTTGCACTACCGCCATCCTGATGTTTTTGAGTTGATTGCTGCCGGGCAAATTTAGATTAGCGGAGGTCGCCGGGCCGCTGTCACCGCAAACCGGCGTTGTATTTTGATCGCAGGCTGCGGGCGAAGCGGTTCCGGCAATCAACGTTCTGCTGCCGCCGACGGAAATCCGCACGAGTTGTTGCGCGTTGGCGAGCAACACGTACACACTGCCCAACGGCCCAGCCGCTACACCGATGGGAAATTCCAGTCCAGTG
>CAZRXE010000616.1:0-13139 GCA_964603695.1 uncultured Heliomicrobium sp. | reverse complement strand
ATACCAATCAAATTACGTTATGCGTAATTGGATTACGATAAAAACAACCCCGGCGTGCCAGAACCTCTGCTTCAGAGCGACAGGCCACGGCCAAGTCCTTGTCTCAGCAATTGCGCCGCGTTAGATTCACGCCCGGCCACCGTCCTGCGTGCCAAAACTGTCCCGATTGAATTTCCAATTCGCAAGCGAAGGAACGAGTTTCGATGCCGGAAATTTCCCAAGACCTGTTGCCGCGCGCCCGGCAAATCCTGTTGCCGCTGGTGACGACCACTGACGAACGCGATGCGCTGCTGACCGAAGCCTTCTATTTGCACGATCCGCTGCTTTACGGAATCGAGCGTGAAGGCGCGCCGTATCCGTTCGCCGTCAAGTGCCTGAAAAAGCTGCTTGATTACGGCTGTCTGCCCGAACAGGAGCATTCGCTGGCGCGGCTGCTGGCGATTGCGCGCACGCTCTGCGGCACGGACAAACACTCCGAAATTGACGCGCTCATTCAAATCACAAACGAGTATTGCCGGGCGGCAGAGCATCCGACGCGCCCGACGATTGCCTTGACGCCGCCGGAAACGCCCGCGCCGCTGCAAACCATCGAGACGCCGCGCACACAGCGCCGCCCGACGGTCTTTCTCAGCTACTCGCACACGGATGCGGAATTCGCTCATCGTTTGATTGACGATCTGCGCGCCGCCGGGCACGCCTGCTGGATTGACACCAGCTCTCTCAAAGGCGGCGATGAATGGATCACCACCATTGCCGAAGGCATTCTCAACTCTTACTGCGTGGTGGTTGTGGCGACGCGCGCCGCGCTGCTCAGCCGCTGGGTGCAGGATGAAATCGTTTGGGCGAGGAAGAAAAACAAACCTTTGATTCCGGTGCTGCTGGAAGACGTGGTCGAAGAAACAGGCTTTTTCCCGTTGGCGCGCTATCAGGCCGAAACTTTCTTCGGAGTTGAGTATGACGGGGCGCTGGCCAAATTGCTGCGCGCTTTGCCAAGTCCTCTGCTGCCCGAAAGCGGCGAAGCCGCGCCTGTAGCCGAAGAGGATTGCCCGCCGCCGACTTCCGTCAAAACCGGCGTGCCTCGCAATCTTCCGCGCACGCTGGAACTCGCCTACCTGGAAAGGCTGCGGCTGGAAGAACTGCTCAACACCGAAAAATACACGCCACTGGCCGGGGCGTCTCAACAAAAAGCGAAGCGGGCCGAAATGCGCGCGGTGTTCGAGTTGATGTGTTTCGGCGAAAACCGCAAAGCGATGCAGGAAACGCGGCGCTTTGAAAACGCCGTGGAAGAGATTCGGCTCATCCGTCGCGCCGTCTTGTTGGGCGAACCGGGCGGAGGCAAAACCACTACCATCTGGAAACTGGCGTCGGAACTTGTCGCCGACGCAATCCATGACCCGAAAGCGCCGATTCCATTGCTGATCCGCCTGGGACGCTGGACGGACGCCGAACAAGGCTTGCCGGAATTTATCGCTTCGCAATTGGGCGAACTCGGCGCGCATCTGGACGAATTGCTGGCGGCAAGACGCGCGGCTTTACTGCTGGACGGGCTGAACGAATTGCCGACCGGCCAACGCGGGCAAAAGTATCCGCTGGTGCAGGACTTCATCGAACGGCATCCGCGTTTGCTGGCCGTCGTTTCGTGCCGGGAGCTTGATTACACCGTTGACCTCGGCTTTGACCGCATCAACATCACGCCGCTCGATCCGCTGCGCATCCGGGAATTTGTCGGGCGTTACCTGAACACGGAAACGGAACCGGAAAAAGGCGAGGAGTTGTTCTGGCGGCTGGCGGGCGGCGAAGACGTGCGCGGCGTTTGGGAAAAGTGGAAGGAAGCGGAAGCCGACTTTGATTTGTTTTGGACGGCGTCGGAGATTCCGAAAGAGAACCCGAATGTTTTCGGCATCACTTCCGGCGAACACGACCGCATCTGGCGGGAAAAAGTGCGCGGCAGGCATTCGTTGATGGAACTGTCGCGCAATCCCTACATGCTGTTGATGTTGACCAGCGTCTATGCCGAGCAGGGAGCCTTGCCGGAAAATCGCGGCGGATTGTTCCGACTGTTTGTCGAAACCTTGTTGAAGCGCGAACGCATTCCCGCCGAAGAACAGGCGCCGCTCACCGCCGGATTGGCCAAAGTCGCTTACGAAATGCAGATTCGCCGCGCCGACGATCAAATCGGCGAGCAGGGCGGCGATGCGCTGACCGTGTTGGACAAAGCCGAAGTCGCCCGGATGTTGTCCGAACGGCAGCTATATCTGGCAGGCAGCGCCGGCATTCTGAGCATCGGCGAACAGGTGCGCTTCACGCATCAATTGTTGCAGGAATACTTCGCCGCCAAGTTCATGGACATCGAAATCGAAGCCGGGCGATTGAAGGCTACGAAAATCTGGGAGCCTGAAAACTGGTGGAACCGCACCAACTGGGAAGAAGCGGCGATTTTGCTGGCGGGCTTGTACAGCGACGATTGCTCGAAGGTGGTCGAATGGATTGCCGAAGCGAACCCGGAAATCGCCGCGCAATGCGCCGTCCGCAGCGGAGCCGGTTTGGCCGAAGCGACCAAAGAACGCTTGCGGGCAAAATGGATTCCGCGATTGACGGATTTGAACCGCGATCCCAATCCCAAAGCTCGCGCGGCGGTTGGACGGGCGGTGGGATTGATCGGCGGCGACAATCGCAAAGGTGTCGGCATCATTGTCCGCAACGGCCTGAAGCTGCCGGATTTTGATTGGGTGCGGATTCTCGAAGGCGAGTTTCAGTACGGCGATGACAAGGATGAATATGCCGCCAAACCGCAAAAGCTCCGGCTGCCGGAGTTTTACATCAGCCGCTTTCCGGTCACCTTCAGCCAGTTTCAATGCTTTGTGGAGGATCCCGAAGGCGTCAATCAATCGCGATGGTTTGAAGGATTGACGGACGATGACGACGACCGGCGGATGGACGAGCAGCGTTTCAAATTCGACAACCATCCGCGCGACACCGTCAGTTGGTATCAGGCGATGGCGTTTTGTCGCTGGCTGTCGTGGCGATTGGGAACGACCTTCGACCTGAAGAAAGTGGCGGAATGGGCCGTGCGCTTGCCGACCGAATTTGAATGGGAAAAAGCCGCGCGCGGCACGGATGGACGGCTTTATCCTTACGGCAATGATTTCGATGCCGCGAAGGGTAACACCGGCGAAGATGAAAGCGACATCGGCCAGACCAGTGCGGTCGGCATCTTCCCGAATGGCGCGTCGCCTTACGGTGTGGAAGAAATGAGCGGAAACGTTTGGGAATGGTGTCTGAGCGATTATGACAAACCGCAGGTTGACGCCAGGAAGGAAAATCTGCGGAAAGCAAAATACCGCGTCCTGCGGGGCGGCTCGTGGTTCGTCAATCGATTGGACGCGCGCGCCGTCTGTCGTTACGTCGATCGTCCGGCGAACCGTGAC
This sequence comes from uncultured Heliomicrobium sp., assembly GCA_964603695.1. Lineage (GTDB taxonomy): Bacteria > Acidobacteriota > Blastocatellia > RBC074 > RBC074 > RBC074. The sequence continues at coordinate 9,711 of CAZRXE010000616.1, read as the reverse complement.
TACTTTCCCGGTTTTCGTTTGGTGGTGTTGCGTCCCCCTTCCTAACTGACCTCTGTCCTGGGACGGTGCGCGTAGCGAAGCGGAGCGCAGGTGCGTAGCGCCAGTCCCCAACAAGCGCCGTCAGGCGCTCCGATTTTTTTTGGTTTTTTGACATGTCGGTTGGAGTCGGTAAGATGCCCGGCGCGGCGATGAGCCGTGGGGTTGGCTGCGACGCACCTGCGGGGCGGCTCGTGGATCAACAATCAATTGAACGCGCGCGCCCTCTATCGTAACAACAATCATCCGGCGAACCGTAACAACAATACCGGTTTTCGTTTGGTGGTGTTGCGTCCCACTCCTTTCGTCCCTCTTCAATGGAAATCGGCTTCTTTTTGGCTGAAATCGAGCCGTCCCCTTTTATCAGGGAGCAACGGCTTCCGGTATTGCCGGTCGAGTACGCTTTGCTGGTCGAGGCGAAGAGATAGAGAAAATGGGTACGCACGCGCCCCCGCGTGCCGGCTTTCCGGGTTTGGCGCTTCGTTATCAAGACGTTTCTTGACACGCCGGCACGCGGGGGCGCGTGCGTACCCAGGCAAATCACGCCTTCATCCAACCGCCCAGCAGGCGACCGGTTTCCGCCACTCCTGAAATCCTTGCGGCTGACCATTCACGAAGCGCCGGCGCAGGTCATTCCCTGCGCGCACGGCATTCCCTGGCTGGGTTTCGTCGTTTACCCGACGCATCGCCGCGTCAAGGCGCGCAACGTGGTCAAATTCACCCGCCGCTTTCACTCGCGCTGGGATGAATATTGCGCCGGAAAAATCTCTTTCGCCGAATTCGACGCCTCGGTCAAAGGCTGGGTCAACCACGTTCGCTACGCCGACACCATGGGTTTGAGAACGCATGTCTTTCGCAAAGGTCTGGTCTTTCGAAAACCCGATTCATGAAAAAAAAATTCGAGCGCCTGACGGCGCTACCCGGTAGCGCCTGCGGCGCTTGTGGGGACTCGCGCTACGCGCGTGCGCTATCGCGCACCGTCCCTTCAGTGATCAGTTAGGAAGGGGGACGCAACACCACCAAACGAAAACCGGAACTGAGGTTACGGTTCGCCGGATGAAGGTTGAGACGATAGACGGCGCGCGCGCCCAACAGATAGTTGAACCACGAGCCGCCCCGCAGGACGCGGCGAACCTCCGTTGCCTTGATGTCTTCGCGTCCGTCATCGCTTCGGTATGGGTACTCAAAACGATCTTGATCGTAGATGGAAGTCGTCCATGTGTAAGCGTTGCCCGACAAATCATAAGCGCCTTCGGGCGTGGCGTTGGCAAACACTCCCACCGGCGTGGTGCGGCGAATGTGGCTTTCAAAGGTGTTGCAGCGCGACGAATCGAACTCGTCGTCGTCGTAGGGAAATTGACGCCCCTGTTTGCCGCGCGCCGCTGCTTCAAATTCCGCTTCCGTCGGCAGGCGATAAACCTGCCCGTCCGCCGCATTCGCCGTCAGCCAGTTGCAATAGGCGCGCGCTTCAAACCACGTCACGCCGACCACCGGCTGCGCCGGATTGTTGAATCGCGCGTCGTTCCAATATTCAGGCTCGCGGTAAAGCTTGCCTGCCGGATACCATTCCTCAAGCTGCTCTTCAAAACGTTCGTCTGTCCAATTCCGAATCGTGATCCAGTCATCGGCTTGTTGTGTGGTAATGCGATTCTGTCTGACCAAACTGTGGATGTATTCATCAGTCCAACCAAGCAAAGTCTTTCGATTATCACGCCACGATTGTTTTGCGCCTTCGCTGGCGGCTTCGCCGTTCAGCCACGCCAGTGATTCCGGCGTATCCCACCATTGCGGCTGTTCGTAACCGCCGGCGTCAATGAACAACTTGTATTCGGCGTTTGTCACGGGAAAGCGCCCAATCCGAAATTCCGGGAGTTCGACTTCGCCTTGCGGCTTTTCGTCATCGTATTCGCTGTTGTCATCGCCGACGGTGTAATTCCCCGCCGGAATCGTCACCAGCGGCGGCAGCAGGAACTCGCCGTAAGTTCCGCTGCGGCGTTCAAAGCGCGGATCGCCGAGCAGTCCCAGCGCTTCGCCCGCCGCGATGCGTGCGCGCAGGTCGGCGCGGCTGTCCTGCGTGCGTTCGATCAAGCGTTTTTGCAGTTCGCTTTTCAGTTCCGCTCCGATGCGGACATCCGGCGTTGCCGCACAGCGCGCCGCCAGCGGCAGATTGGGTTCGATCAACTGGCGAATGAAGGCCGTCGAATCTTTTTCTTTGGTCATCGCCGTCACCATCGGCGCGGCGGTCAGCGTGGTTTCTTCCCAGCCCGTTTGCGGCAAAGGCGGCAGCGGATCGCCGTCGGCCAGTCCGGCGATGGTTTCGGTCAATGATTCCTTGACCCGGTCGGCCTGCCATTCCACGTGAACCAGCGCCGGATTCGGCGCTTTGGCCAGTTGTCGCGCGGCGAAATATTCCTGCAACAATTGGTGGAAAAAACTGATTTCGTATTGTGCGACATCCTTGTCCAGCACATTTAGCGCAATGCCTGCTTTGAGCAGGGCTTCGGCTTTCGTGTCGGCCATCACATCGCAGGCGTCGTCGAAATCAATGCGGACTTGCGCGCCTTCGGTTTCCAGCCCTTTTTGCTGCATCGAGAAAGCCAGATGGCTGAGTTTGGGAAACAGCATTCCCCGTTCCGGCAATTCAAACGCATTGCGCCAGCGGTTCAGGCTCAGCTTTTCGTGATCGGCTTCGCTGAGCAGCCCGCCCGTCAGTTGAAACAATTCCCGATTGATTTCGCGCTTCAAGGATTGCCGCACGAATCCGGTGAACAGCGCGGCGCGGCCCGCGGGCACATCGCCCGAAGTTTCCACCTGATCACACAACAGTTTCAAAAAATACGGTGTTTGAAACAGCGCGAATTGCGGCGAACCGTCCAACCGGTTCCATACCCGTTCGGCTTGCGCGGCGACGTAAGCATCCAGAAATGCGCGCACCTGATCGCCTGTCATCGGCTGAACTTCAATTTGCGGAACGCGCAATTCGGGACTGCTCAAACTGGCGCTGTAATCCAGGCTGCGGCAGGAAAACACTATGCGATTGCCTTGCCGCGCGGCGTCCTGCGCAAAGCTTCGCCACAATCCGACCAGCCGATGGTAATCGTCCGTGCTGCGATGCGGCATTTCGTTCAGCGCATCCAGCAACAACAGCGCCTTGCCCTGTTGCAGGTAAGTTTCCAGCGGCGGCAATTGCGGATAAAGGGCCGCCCAGCGCGCATTCAACCATTGGCGCGGTTCCAGGAATTTGCCGCCGGCGTCGGCGCGATAGCCGTTCAATTGAATGAAGTAACTGATGTTTTCCGCGTCGCCGGCGCGCAAACAATCCACGCTGTGATCCAATTGCAAGCGGCGCAACAAAGTGGATTTGCCGCTGCCCGGTGCGCCCAACAAGACCAACGCCGGGTCTTGCAGCGTTTGAGCCAGCACATCGCGCAGATCGTTGAAGCGAAAGTCTTCGGCCCGGTGCCAGCGTTGCGGCTCGCTTTCGCCTTTGTCCAGCAGCAGCGTCAGATTGACGAAACGTTTATCCAGCGTGTGCCTGGGCAATGACCATTCGGCAATGCGTCCCAATCGGTATTCCGACAGATCGGCGGGTTTGTGATCCTTGATGGCCAGGGCTTGTTCTTCGGACAGGACTACGCTGCCCGACGGTTCGAGCACCGCCCGGCGCAAGGCGTTGATGGCTGTGGGTAAATCCGTGATGTCGGATTCCGCTTCTTTGAGAATGTTGATTTTTTCCGCGCTGGTGATCGGCTGGGGCGGCGTGAAATCCGCTTTCAGATCATTCGCCAAACGCTCCAACGCGCCAGGCAAATCGTGCCGCGCATCAATGTAGTTGTAGACGCGCAAGCGATAAAGCAAATCGCAGTCTTCGATGTAAAGCGGATAAATCGGCTTTTGCTCGCGGTCGAAAAACACCCATTCCAGATGCACTTCCTTGCGGTAGGGCATCGAAGCTTTGGAGAGCAACAAGACCATTCGTCCGCATTCGCGCAGCGCCGTATCAATCGTCACCACCCAATCATTGCCGGTGCGGATTTCCCTGGTATCCAGAAACACGCGCACGCCGACGGCGGTCAAATAATCGCGCACCTGTTCGGCAACGGCGCGATCCCGCCCGGCGTAGGAAATGAACACGTACAGTTCATTTCCTTCAAAGCTTTTCTCTGGCGGCGAAATGGGCTGCGGCGAGGCGGTCTTATAGCGATTTGCAGGTGTCTGCGACTTCTTGATTGGGTGGGACAGGTTCGGAACCTGTCCCACCTCTGAATGTGCAGGTCGCACTCGGCTGAAAAACGCTATAAGCTGCGCCAGCACTCGATCAATTTTCGCTTGCCGATCCGTGCCGACCTGCCGCCGGACTTCTTCCAACAAAGCCACAATCGCCGGACGCCCAGACGGCAACGTGCCGAAGTCAATCAGCCGCCGCACCAGTTGAACGGTGAATGGATGCGCCGCGCCCGTCCACGAAATCTGCCGCAAAACAGGCGAACCGACCAACGCGCTTTGCACCAATGCCTTGCGCGTGTCGGCGTCATCCATCTCATTCAGGAGCACCGCGACCAATTGGTCAAATAAGTCTTTAGTCAGCATAGAAGCTTGCCGAAAAATCTGTCTGTGAACTCGCGATCCAGGATAAAGCCGAAAAGAAGGCCGAACCGGGGCGGCCAAGATTACAGAACCATTTGACTGATCGGCAAGGGAATTGACTGGATAGTAGGTAACTGCTCAGGCCATAAGCATTGGAGATTGAAAATTGGTTGAGGAATAACAGCAGGAGCATCTTTCCTGCTTCTTTTTTGCTGCCCAAAACCTAATTTCATTCTCGTGAGGATTGCGGATGGCGGGCAAGAGTCGTGAAGGCTGGGCCGATGATTAAACCGCTCGTTCGATGTCCGCCGTATTCACGGAACCGACCAGAAAACCTTCCTGGTCAATGACTGCCAGAAACCCCTGCCGATTGATGTTCAATTTGCGCTGCGCGTGTTCAATCGAAGCGCGCATAGGGATGAAGAGGTCTTCGTTGATGGGTTCCATCACTTCGCGAATGGTGGTTCGCGTCCAGGCTTCCTGGGGGAGTTCGCGCAGCCGCTCCAGCGACAGCACGCCGTGCAAACGGCCTTCGCGAGCGACAGGGAATTTGGTCAAACGGTTTTTGGAAAGGATGCCGTCCACGAATTCGCTGATGGACAGTTCCGGCTCAACGCTTACCGCCGGAGCGTTCATTACAGCGCCGACGGTTCCCGGCGTGGTTGCGAAGTCGCGTTGTGGTTGGCGGCTGTCTTCATTGGCGCGGCGGCGGTTGCGGTAATCGCTTTCGGCTGCGTTTTTCAAAAAGATGCCGACGACCAACAGCCACACCGCCGCCAGAAAATCCTGCCACAACGTGCCGCGAAACATTCCCATGCCGATCAAAAACAGGCCGTAGGAAATCAACATATACGCAATGCCGACGCCCATTTTGGTCGTTGTCAGTGTGGCTGAAAGAATGTCTCCGCGCCGATGCCATAGAAACGCCCGCAATGCCCGCCCACCGTCCAACGGCAGGCCCGGCAACAGATTGAACATTGCCAACAACAGATTCGCCGCCGCCAGGTAAAAAAACGCTCCCGCCAGTGCATGCGCCTCGCGTGAAGCCGAGCTGAAGATTTGAACTGCGCGCAATCCCAGCCAGAAAGTAATTGCCAGTAAGAAAGAGGCTGCCGGCCCCGCCACGGCCACGCGGAATTCAGCCATGGCCGTACTCGGTTCGCCGATCAAACGCGCCCACCCGCCGAAAACGTGCAATTGAATATCATGAATTTTGATGCCTTCCAGGCGTGCCATGATTGCGTGCGCCAGTTCGTGGCCCAGAACCGACGCAAAAAACAGCGATGTGACGACAATTCCAAACACTAAGTTTTGCCATAAAGGCAGGGGCGGATCAGCTTGTCCGGGCATCCATAACTGCGCTACCAGCCAGACGTGCAGCACAGCCATCGGCAGCCAACTGTAATCAATCATCAATGGAATGCCGAACACCCGTGCAATTTGGAACGGTCGAAATCGCATAAACACCTCCTGGGAGCGCGGGCGTCCCGCCCGCTGAAAAAGAAGCCGCGAAGCATCCTTTTCCCTTTTTGGCATAAGCTCTGTCACTGCTGGACAAAGTCTTTCACCGCCTTCATCAATTCTTCCGCCTGATCGTCGAAAAAATGTCCAGCGCCTGCAATGCGAACAAGCCTGTGATTGCTGCTTGCGGGCAATTCGCTCAGGAAGGCTTCGAGCGGCGCAAGCGGCGCAATGTCGTCTTCCGTGCCGTGAATGAATATTTTCGGTTTGGTGCAATCGCGCAGAAAATCCAGATTACTCATCCGAGCCGGCGCACCAATCGCAATCAGTCTGTCCACTCGCGCATCGGCGCAACCCAGGCGCATTCCGACAATCGAACCGAAGGAAAATCCGGCGACGATCACTTCGCGGGCTTGCGGCTGATCGTTCAGCAAATATTCCAGTGCGAGGCGCGCGTCGTCTGTTTCGCCCACGCCGTCGTCGTGTTCACCAGTGCTGTGGCCTACGCCGCGAAAGTTGAAGCGCAAGGTTTCAACGCCGGATTCCTGCAAAGCCTTAGCCGCGCGGAAAACGACTTTGTTGTGCATTGTGCCGCCGAACAGCGGATGCGGATGCAAGACCAGCGCGACGCGCTCGGCCTGCGTGTTTTGGGGACGATAAATCGCTTCCAGCTTGCCGTGCGGCGCGGGAATGAAAAGATTACCGGCAGGGTACATAAAGTTATTCGTCAGCTTTCAATAAGATTTTCAGTGCGCCTTTTTTTTGCGCTGCCGTCATTGCCGCCAGGCCGTCGCTCAGATTGAACTCTCCGGCGATCAGGTCTGCGACTTGCACGCGGCCTTCTTCCAACAGCTTCAAAGCGTTTTCAAACCGTCCGCAGCGTGAACCGATGACGGTGATTTCATTGACCACGATTCGCCAGGCGTCGAATTCGACCGCGCCGGAAAAGGTGGATTTCAAAACAATCACGCCGCGCGGTCTGACCAGGTCAACGGCCAGTTTCAAACCGCCGGCGGAGCCGCTCGCTTCGACCACGAAATCGAAGCGCGTAGCCGGATCAAATTTCAATTCGCGCAGATCAACGATTTTGATTCCGGCTTTGGCCGCAAGTTCCAGCTTGTCCGCGTGTTTGCCGATCAAAAGCAAATCGGAGCCTGTGGTCGCCAGCACGCGCGCGATTAACTGCCCAAGCTTTCCGTCGCCGATCACCGCCACGCGATGCGTTTGGCGTATTTCGACCTGCTCCAAAATTTGACAGGCGGCGGCCAGCGGTTCGGTGAAAGCGGCTTGACGATCATTGACTGCGTCCGGCACGAAACGCAGATTTTGTGGCGGCAAATTCAAATACTCCGCGAATGAGCCGTCGCGGTGGTGAATTCCCGGAACCTTGCGCGTCAGGCATTGGCGCGCATCGCCCGCCCTGCACCATTCGCAATCACCGCAGCCGATGTTGATCTCGCCGACGACTCGGCGACCGATTTGCGCACGATCCGGCGAAGCTTCCACCACTCCGACGAATTCGTGACCGAGCGTCCCGCTGAAGTTCGTATAGCCGCGAGTGATTTCCAGATCGGTGTTGCAAATGCCCGCCAGCGTCACGCGCACCAGCGCCTCGCCCTCGCGATTCGGCGCGGCGACTTCCGTCACACGTAATTTTCCGTCTTCAAAACGTAAAGCTCTCATCGCCGATACCATAGCAGCCTTTTCCAAGCCTGAAAATCACGATACTGGCTTTTTAAGATTCGCTATGCGATGCTGCCGGCCACTGACAAACTTCAATAATCTCCTGTTGTATTCACCCAGAAAGGAATTTTTCAATGTCCACAGTTAAGAGCGGCGACGCCGTGAAAGTCCATTACACAGGCAAATTCGATGACGGCGATGTGTTCGATTCCTCCGAAGGTCGCGAGCCATTGGCTTTCACGGTCGGCGCGGGCGAAGTCATCCCCGGATTCGATCAGGCGCTGGTCGGCATGCAAATCGGCGAAACCAAAAGCGTCGTTATCCCGCCGGAGCAGGCTTATGGCGAACGCATCAATGAACTGGTGCAGACGATCAACCGCGACCAGTTCAATTTGGAAGGCGTCGAACCGGAACTCGGCATGGCCATCGAAATGCGCACGCCGCAGGGCAGCATCCCGCTCGTTGTCACGGAACTGACCGACACCACCGTCACGCTCGACGCCAATCATCCGCTGGCCGGCGAAGAACTTCATTTCGCACTGACGCTGGTGGAAATCGCCGCGTAAATTTATGTCACCGCCACTGCACAGTTGGGATTTGACGCCGAGCGAAGCTGTCTCCGTACAAAAACATTTGCGCTCGCGGGTCAGGCTTGAACCGTTGCGGCAGGATATTAAAACAATTGCCGGCGCGGACATCTCCTACAACAAATATTCGGAGGTGCTCTACGCCGGCATTGTTGTGCTTGGCCTGCCGGATTTACGAATCGTGGAATCAGTCGGCGTGCGCAGCATTTCCCGATTTCCGTACGTGCCGGGACTACTCAGCTTTCGCGAAATTCCGCCGCTGCTCGAAGCCTGGGAAAAGCTTCAAACCAAGCCTGACGTATTGGTTTTGGACGGGCAGGGTATTGCGCACCCGCGCCGGATAGGAGTTGCCAGTCATATCGGCGTGTTGCTGGATTGGCCGACGATTGGCTGCGCCAAAAGCATTTTGGTCGGCGGGCACGGTGAACTCGCGCTTGACACCGGAAGCCGCTCGCCGCTGATGGATCGCGGCGAACAAATCGGCGTTGCGCTGCGAACCAGGAAAAACGTCACCCCGGTTTATGTTTCGCCAGGACATTTGACCGATTTGGATTCGGCTGCGGAATTGATGTTGCGAACCGTCACCAAAAATCGCCTGCCGGAACCGACGCGGCAGGCGCATCTGTTGGTTAATGAAATCAGGCGGACGGACAAGTAAGAAAATTTCAGCGTTGCAACTCGGCCTTCACCATCGAAGCCTTCCCGCCGGGAATAAACAGCCGCTGTTCCCACGCCGCGTAACCATTCGTCATTACCAAAACGCTGTGAGCGCCCGCGCGCAGCCGAACCGTTCTTGGCGCAACGCCGCTGTAAGCACCGTCAATATAAATACGCGCGCCACCGGCTGAAGCTTCGACCGTCAGTTCGCCGAATTTCGGATTGGCTGGAGTCAATTCGCCGGTTACTGTCGCCGTGGGCAATCCTTGCGGAGCGCCCGGCGGCAAGGGCTTCAACGTTTGCTCAGACATCGAAGCAAGCAAGGGAGACGCGGTTTTCGATGAGATTTCAGCAGTGACGGCGATCAGCGGCGCAACGTCAATGGCCGGTGCCAGCCATTGATTGATGTTTTCCACGGTCATGTCTTTGGCCGTCAATTCGCGCGAAAAGCGCAGGTTGATGCGAGGGCGCTTCATCCAGCCGAAAAAGCGATTGGGACGTTTGCCGCTGGTTTTATTCAAGACCAATTCGATGTTGGAAACACCGACTTTGAAACTGCTGATGATCATTTCATCGCCGGGTTGGGCTCGCGGTTCGGCGGAATCGTTTGATTGAAAAGTCCCGTCCGTCATTTCCAGTCCGCGCCGCGTGTATGGAATCGCCAGGCGTAGTTTGACGGTTTTGCCGGTGTAATGCGCGG
>CAZRXE010000615.1:0-1804 GCA_964603695.1 uncultured Heliomicrobium sp. | reverse complement strand
TACGCGCACATCTTTTCGGTGAACGCCTTCAACCTGAACGACAAGCTGTATCGCAATCACCTGTCATTCATCAAGGAGTTCGCGCCGGAAATCGGGCGCGGCGTGCGTGTGGTTTACACGCTGCGGTTCTTCTAAAAACTTGACGCTGGGATTGAACAGCGGGTGGCGGCAAACTACAGACTTGCCGCCACCCGCTGTTTCTTTGAACAATGCCATCTCATCCGCCGCCTTATTTTGACCAGTCAGCCACTGCCAGCGACTATTCGTGACAAACCTGTCGCGCTCCTCTGCTCTCTCTCCTATCTTGTCGCATTCGCAGGCAATTCCATTATCTTTCGGGCTGCAATCAACGCAGGCTGCAATCAACGAATGCGAGAGCCCACTGAGCTTTTCAACACCAATGACTCACCGCGCCGCCGTTTCCTGCTGCCGCAATTTATCCGGCAGCAGGGCGCGGCGTTGATGCATCAACAATGCTGGCTGTGGGGCCAGGACGTGAAGCGTCCAGGCGCGAACGTCTTGCTTGATTATGGCTTCACGCGCCATCGCGCGCCCGAAGAAGAACGCAAACGTGGTTGCACTGGCTATGAACTGTTGTTGCCCGACGGACGCGCCATTGTGCTGTGGGGTTTCGGTCTGTTTTTGGGCGACCGCGACCTGGGCGGAATGTATGTCAAACGCTACGGGTTTTCGCCCAGGTGGCTAAAAGAATCCAGACTGTCATTGCCCATCTGGCAATCTGAACAACTTCCCAAAATGCGCACTGCCCAGACGCCGAATGAGCGGCGGCAATTGATGGCGCTGCTGGTGGCCGCGCTGCGATGGGTCAGCGAGTATGAAGCGTGGGTCATTGAATCGCGCGGTCTGGCATATCGCCGCCGCTGTCTCAGGGAATGGAACGCCGCAGTCGTCCCGGCAGATCAAATGGTCACGCGATGGCGGGCGTTGCAACGCGAATGCGAAATATTACTGAAGGAGAACGAATAACCAGGATGTCCATTTCCATAGCAAAGGCGAAAACGAAACAGCTTCCCGTCACGGTACTGTCAGGCTTTCTGGGCGCAGGCAAAACAACCCTGCTCAACCATGTGCTCGCTAACCGCGAAGGCCGGCGCGTGGCCGTCATCGTCAACGATATGAGCGAGATCAACATTGACGCGCAACTGGTCAAACAGCCTGAATTGGGCGGCACGGCGCTCAACCGCGTCGAAGAAAAGCTGGTTGAAATGTCGAACGGCTGCATCTGCTGCACGTTACGCGAAGACCTGCTGCTCGAAGTCGCCAAACTCGCCCGCGAAGGACGATTCGATTACCTCTTGATTGAATCCACAGGCATTTCGGAACCGTTGCCCGTCGCCGAAACCTTCACTTTCAGCGACGAAACCGGCAAAAGCCTTTCGGACATTGCCCGGCTCGACACGCTGGTCACCGTGGTGGACGCGCTCAACTTTCTGAAAGATTACGAAGATGTCGCCGAGTTACGCGAAAAAGGCATCGGCCTCAGCGAAGAAGATGATCGCACCATCGTTGACCTGCTGGTGGATCAAGTCGAATTCGCCAACGTCATCATCATTAGCAAAACCGATCTGGTTGCCAAAAAAGAGTTGCGAAAGCTGGAAGCCATCATTCGCAGCCTGAATCCAGACGCCAAATTGGTCAGGGCCGAATTCGGCAATGTGGCACTCGACGAAGTGTTGAACACGGGTTTGTTCGACTTTGAAAAAGCCAGCGCAGCCCCCGGCTGGCTGAAAGAGTTGCGCGGCGAACACATCCCCGAAAGCGAAGAATACGGCATCAGCAGTTT
>CAZRXE010000614.1:0-9268 GCA_964603695.1 uncultured Heliomicrobium sp. | reverse complement strand
GCCATTTGATTCAGCCAGCCTGTGACAGTTCTTGGCTTGTCGCCGCGAATGTTTTGGAGCAATGGAAAAAACACTGCTCCAAAGCATTTGCCGCTTCACCCTGGAGTTCCCGCATGACTGATAACACTCACCCGGATCGGGATTCTGACCGTCCCCTTTCCCTAATTGAAGTTTTGGTTGCTGAATACGAACTTCAGCAGAAAACAAATCCAACTTGGCCTAAAGAATTAGTCTGGCCGGATCAGGATGCGCCGCACGGCGATGGGTCGGTTCACTACAATCTGAATGAAATCACAAACCGCTGCCGTCGAATCGAAAAAGAAGCGAAAGAGTGGTTTCCGAAACTGCCGGAACAACGCCAGTACATCAACAAAAAGACTGACGATTTGCTCAAAGGCTTTTACCGCGCGCTCCACCATTACGAGATTGATCGCACGGCCATTTGTTTTTCCGGCGGCGGCATTCGTAGCGCGACCTTTGGGTTGGGTTTGTTGCAAGGGTTGGCGGGCAAAGGAGTGGAGATCAATCAATTTCACTATCTTTCAACGGTTTCCGGTGGCGGCTTTCTTGGTAGTTGGCTTTCAGCCTGGATTCACAGGCAAGGCGTCAAGCGTGTGCGGGAGGGATTAAAACCGCCGGACAACGTCTCGACTTGCCGACTGGAAACGCCAATGAACGATGTGCTGCCGCTGAACCGGCAACCGGAAACCATCCGCCATCTGCGCCAGTACAGCAACTATATGAGTCCGAGGCTGGGACTGCTGTCGGCGGATACCTGGACGTTGGTGGGCATTTTCCTGCGCAACCTGATGCTGAACTGGTCGGTTCTGCTTCCGCTGCTGATGGTTTTGCTGGCCGCGCCGCGCTTGGTTCTGGCGGCGATGGCCTGGGACAAACCGCACTTGAATGTTTGGTGGGAACGATCAGCAATCATGCTGGGCTTTCTGGCAGGCACGGCCAGCCTGGCTTTCATCATTGCCAACCAGCCGAGTTGGCGCGGCCTGAGCCGTTTGAGGGAAAAGTATAGAACCGAAGGCGCATTCCAAAAGCTTTGTTGGGCGATGCTGATCGGCACGGCGTTTTTTAGCGTAACCTACTGGGCTTGGGTGCATATCCCCGCGTGGCAGTTAGAAGCAGTAAATGCCCCGGCGACGGCGATTGCACCGCGCGGATTCTTCTGGCTGACACCGCATCGCCTTTTAGGCTTCATTGCGTTTGGCCTGATCGTGTTAGTAGGCGGATATCAGATCGCCTGTCTGTGGTTTGTCGAAAGCGCCGTAGAAGCAACCGGAACAAGGCAACGCCGATGGCGCGAAATGCAGTTGAGTTTGGTGGCCGGAATTTTGCTTGGTGGCAGTTTGTGGATAACAGTTCGGATTTTTACGACTCCGTCGCGACTGTGGCCGCCGGCACTGATGGGCGTCATTCTCCAATGTGGGCTGCTACTTTATGCGCGATGGCAGTTGATCTCTAAAAATGCAGGGCAGCCGGAATCCGCCGACAAAATCATTGCGTCATTTCTTCTGCACGCGCTGACGGGAGCATTCGCGGGCGTTGTGATGTGGGCTGTCGCACGCCTGGAATACAAAGCTTGGGGATTTGTGCTGTTCGGCGCGCTCTTTCACGTCGTTGGCTATCTGATTGCCCGTATCGCTTTCATCGAAAAAAATCCATATACACGCCTGAGCTTTTTTGAAGACTCCCTGGATTTTTGGATGCGCACGTACACAGGCGCGCTCGGCGGCCTGTGCCTGTGGGCAGCGACATTTCTATTTCATCCACCCGTGGAAATCACTATCAATGCGGCGTCACATCAAATGCGCGCCGATCCGCCTGCCGCGACGGCCGCTTCCACGCCGAACACGGAAATCAAAGCCTCCGGCAAGTTGGAGTTCCTGCTGCCGGGCCGGCCAACTGCTGCGCCGTCGTCCACGAAGCTCGAAGTCTCGCTTCAGCCGTTGCCCGAAGAAAAGCATTGGTCCGAACTGGAACGCCGCGCGCGCAATGCGGGTTTGTACGTGACCTTCGCGCCTTCGCTGTTTTTGCTGATGTTCCTGCTCGCCGGAACCATCTTCACCGGTCTGGCCAGCGGTTACTTGGATGACGCCGACCGGGAGTGGGCGGCGCGTTCAGGCGGATGGATATTGATTGCGATCTTTGGATGGAGCGCGTTATGCGGGCTGTCCATTTTCGGCCCGGTCGCGCTGGTTTGGTTGTGGCAGAAGTTTTTCTATTCGACGCTGATGGTCAGCGGCGTTTCAGGTTTGCTGACGCTGGTGGGCGGATTCAGTGCCAAGACGGCGGCCAATAAACAAACAGCGACCAACGCGGAGGCCGGTACCATTGTTCAACTGTTGACCTCCAGTTTACCGCTAGCCGCCACGATCTTCGCAGTCATTCTGTTGTCGCTGCTGTCGCTGGCCACCAGCAAATTGCTTTGCTTTTTTGGGGCGCGTTTTCTGCCGCTGCCCGGCGTGTCAACAGGCAGCGCGTGGTGGCACGCGGCGGTCGTGTATCAGTCACCGGGATGGTTGCTGCTGGCGGCAGTGGGGTCACTGACGGCGCTGATCGTGCTGATGGGTTATTTCGTCAACATCAACAAATTCTCGCTTCATTCCGCCTATCGCGACCGGTTGATTCGCGCCTACCTGGGAGCATCAAATAACACGCGCCGTCCGAATCGGTTCACCGGCTTTGACGACCAGGACAATCTGCAAATGCACGATTTGCAGACGGCGCGATTCAACAAGGAAAGTTTCAAAGACTTGCCGGGATTGATCCAAAAGTTGCAGCCTCCAAATGAGGTCCGAAAGAATCGCGGCGCGCAGGCAATTTACGCCTGGTTGTCGGAAAACACTCGCGCCTTGCTCCTACGGCTTAATGTAGTCGCCGGGACCTTCGATCAAACTCTTGAAAGCCAAGTGCGTGAGGCGCTGTCCGATGATTTCAACCGAATCATTCAAGGCGAGCCGTTGCATTTACAGAACGTGTTCAAAAGTCGCGGCAGAAGGCATAAACACATTGCCAAGCTGATTTCCGATCAACCTTGTATGCCGTTTTTCCCATATCGCCGGCTTCGGGGACTTTCCAGAAAACAAGTCTTCGTCGAAAAGCTGCGCATCAATCGTTTGCTGATTGAAGCCCTCTTTCGCAAGGAAATCCGTCCGGCGGAAGATGACTGTTATGGATCCAATTTCGCCCGCGTCAGGGCGGAGGAACCGCGCCCGCTGCACATTTTAAATATCGCGCTGAATCTGGTCGGCGGCAAAGAATTGGCCTGGCAGGAACGGAAAGCGCAGCCTTTCACGGTTTCGCCGTTGCACGCAGGGGCCGCCGGGCTAGGTTATCGTCCGGTAAAAAACTATGCCATCAGCCGCCAAGCAAACGGCGCGCTGACGTTGGGGACATCCCTGGCCATTTCCGGCGCGGCGGCCAACCCGAACATGGGGTTCAATTCATCGCCCGCAGTGACCTTTCTGTTGACGTTGTTCAACGTGCGACTGGGCTGGTGGTTGGGCAATCCGGGCACGGCTGGAAAAGATGTTTATAAACGGTCAAGCCCGTTTTTTGCGCTCTACCCGTTGCTGTCCGAAGCATTTGGGCAGACTGATGAACGACATCCTTACGTCAATCTTTCTGATGGCGCGCACTTCGAGAACTTGGCGATTTACGAGATGGTGCGCCGCCGTTGCCGTTACATTATCGTCAGCGATGCGGGCGCAGACGGTGAATTCAGCTTAAGTGATTTGGGTAATGCGGTGCGCAAAATTCAAATTGATCTTGGCGTGCCGATTGAATTCAATGGATTCCGCATCCGCGCGCGTACCAAGCCGGAAAACATCTTTGAATTGCCAAAACCTGAAAACGTTCAAGACCGCAGATACTGCGCGCTAGCCAAGATACGCTATTCCAAGGTAGACGGTGGAGGCGAGAAAAATGACGGCTATTTGATCTACATCAAACCCACCGTTTATGGCGTTGAACCCAAAGATGTGTTGAGTTACGCCAAGGCCAACGCCACTTTCCCGCATGAAACCACCGGCGATCAGATGTACAGCGAATCGCAATTTGAAAGCTACCGCCGGCTGGGGGAACACGTCATTGAGCAAATCACCGCCGGTCGAAATACCAATGACCTAGAAGCGTTGCTGGAAGAAGTTCGCCGCTATCTCGGTCACAAAAATGCAGGCGGGCCGAAAGTATTCCCATGTTGAAGGAATGTCCGAATGTAGATGGAGGAAGTGAGTTATGTTACTGCTCAAGCCAATCGGAATGATTTTGTTGTTGGCAAACGCCGTCAGCCTTGTGCTGATGCTGCGCGCGATTTCCAAACCCGAACGCTATAACAATTTCGTTAAGCCCGTTATGGCCCTGGAACTCGTGCGTTCCCCCGATGACATCAAACAGGTGCTGGAGGATGTCGGAAATTTCAAGCAGACGCCGACACCGGATGAGTTTTTCAAAACCGGGTTGTGGTGGGACGGCTACTTCATCATTCCGTTTTACTGGGGCCTTTTGATGACGTTCAGCTTTTTGCTTTCCCGCCATCAATTCGCTTCCGCGAAATGGCTGGGAGTCGCGTCGGGCCTCAGCACGACGGCGGCGGCGGCATTTGACTACCTGGAAAACCACCGGATGAAATTGGCGCTGGGCAACCATTCGCTGGCGGCCGGCGTGCGGCAGGCGTCGCTTTACAAATGGGGCTTGCTCTTCGTGGCAGTCGGACTGCTGGCCTCGATGTTTTTATGGCGGTGGGATTGTGTCATCGCCATCGGCACTTTGTATTTGCTGGCCGCGCTGATTGGGCTGATCGGACTGCGTCAGGATCAATTGATTGAATGGTCGTTCCTGCCCCTGATGGCGGGCGGCGTGGCCTTCGGAGCAATGCTGCTTTTTGCGCCGCAACGTTTCCTGGCCGGATTTTCCTGATTCGTGATGAAAACCGCCTTATTCGCGAATCGGATTGACCGAGCCGCTGATGGGCTTGCGCGTGGTTTCGCCGGTGTGGAGCACGGGCAATCCTTCGTCCACTTCGCCGTGCGGGCGCGGGATGATGTGCGTGGAAACGACTTCGCCGACGCGGCGTCCGGCGGCGGCACCGGCTTCGACGGCAGCTTTGACCGCGCCAACTTCGCCGCGGACGATGGCCGTGACCAATCCCGCATCCACTTTTTCCCAACCGACCAACGTGACATTGGCGGCTTTGACCATGGCATCAGCGGCTTCGATCATCGCCACCAATCCGCGACATTCAATCATTCCCAGAGCTTGCATAGAAACCTTTCTGATTTGAGCTTAAGCAATTTGTCTGAATAGACGAGGCGCGGATTCTAGCCCAAGGCTTTTCCTCTGACCATAGCTGAAGACACGGTCGCGTTGTTCGAGACTGCTTCTGATTGAAACGGACTTTGCAACAGTTCTGGCACCGGCTCGGCGCCTCCAATCCGTTTTTGACATGCTTTTGCGCGCCGCGTAGAATCGCGCCCTATTTAATCCACACATTGAAATAATTTATTAAGAACTGAGACAAAGTTATGGCCTGGTTCAAACGCCAAACGGACAAGCTTGGCGAGGTTGCCCCACCCGAAGAGCGCACGGTCAAAACGGAAGGCATCTTCGTTAAATGCGAAAATGAAGACTGCGGCGCGACCATTTACCGCAAGGATTTGAAAGAGAATCTGCACGTTTGCCCGACGTGTAAGTTTCACTTCCGTCTGTCTGCGCGCGAGCGCTTGCAAATGCTTTTTGATGACGGGAAGTACATCGAGCACGATGCTCAGGTCTCGCCGATTGACCCGCTGGGGTTCGTTGACAAAACGCCTTACCACGAGCGGCTTCGGAAGGCTCAGCGCGAGACGGGATTGCGCGATGCGTTGGTGACGGGCGAAGGGACTTTGGGCGGACGCGGCATCGTCGTTTGCGCGATGGAATTCAAGTTTATCGGCGGCAGCATGGGATCGGTCGTCGGCGAAAAAATCACGCGGGCGATTGAATATTGCATCGAGCAGAAATTGCCGTTGATTGTCGTCTCCTGCTCCGGCGGTGCGCGTATGCAGGAAGGCGCGATTTCGTTGATGCAGATGGCGAAGATTTCGGCGGCGCTGGCGGCGCTGGATGATGCCAAGTTACCTTACATTTCCTTGCTGACCAATCCAACGACGGGTGGCGTGACTGCCAGTTATGCAATGCTGGGCGACCTAAATGTGGCTGAACCGGAAGCCATCATAGGGTTTGCCGGCGCGCGCGTCATTGAACAAACCATCCGCCAGAAATTGCCGAAGGGGTTTCAGAGATCAGAGTTTCTGTTGGAACACGGGATGCTTGATGCGGTGGTGGATCGCCGCCAACTGCGGGACTTCTTGATTAACGTGCTGAACTTTACAGGGTCGAGTAAATGATGTTTCGAGCGGTAACAATTGTTTTTTCCGCCGCGCTGATGTTGGCTTGTCAGAACGATTCGGCTGCAACTAAACCGACCGTGGCCGCGCCTGCTTCAGCGATGGTCTCAGCGGATGGTTCAGTGAAAGACGGAAAGGCCACGGCGTTTGACGCGGAACGTGCGTTCAATCACGTCAAAGCGCAAGTCGCTTTCGGCCCGCGCCCTGCCGGTTCGGCGGCGATTGAAAAGACGCGCGACTATCTGGTGCGCGAACTGAAGAGCGCGGGTTTGAATCCCACGCTTGATGAGTTCACCGAAACCACGCCGCGCGGCAAGGTCAAATTAAAAAACGTGATTGCAGAATTGCCCGGCGAATCTTCGGAGTTAATCATTCTGGGCAGTCATTACGACACCAAAGAATTCAAGGAATTCACCTTCGTTGGTGCCAACGACGGCGGTTCGAGTACGGGAATCCTGCTGGAACTGGCCCGCGTGCTGGCAGCTGACAAGCAGAAAAGAAAGTTCACTTATCAGTTCGTCTTTTTCGATGGCGAAGAGGCGTTCTGCCGCGAATGGAGCGAATGTCTGGACGGGAAAGATCATACCTACGGCAGTCGCCATCACGTGGAAAAGTTCCAGAAGGATAAACAAACGGCTCGTGTCAAAGCGATGATTTTGCTCGATATGGTTGGTGACAAGGACTTGACCATACCGCGCGAAGAAACCTCCTCCGGCTGGCTGGTCAACGCCATTTGGGGCACGGCGCAAGA
Organism: uncultured Heliomicrobium sp.; assembly: GCA_964603695.1. Classification (GTDB taxonomy): domain Bacteria; phylum Acidobacteriota; class Blastocatellia; order RBC074; family RBC074; genus RBC074. The sequence continues at coordinate 2,119 of CAZRXE010000614.1, read as the reverse complement.
GCTTGGTTATAAAAAAGAATTCCCCAGCCGCTCCTTCACCATCGGTGATGATGATCACATGCCGTTTTTACGCGCTGGCATCCCGGCGGTGGATGTCATTGATTTTGAATACGGGAAAGGAGATGAAGACAACAGTTACTGGCACACGGCGCAGGACACGCTCGACAAGATCAGTCCCAGAAGCTTGAAGATCGTCGGAGATGTAGTACTGCTCAGCCTGCCCAGAATTGAAGCGCAAATACGATAAATTTTCATTGCAAATCCCATCAGAATCACTTCCCCAATCCTGAGCGGATTTAATCCTGGCAAATGTTTGCCGCTTATGGAGCGCGAGGGAGGTTGATGTAGAATGCCTTTCACTTGAAACTCTCCCTTGAGGTTCTTTCACTACAAATAGCAAATCGAAGGTGCAGTTTGGTTTATTGCAGGTGTCGTGTTTTTGACGCGCTGCGAATCAATCGGACTGCGCGAAAATTTCAAATTTGAAAGAGAGGAATGAGGTAAGACGATGAAGTGGGAATACAGAACAGTGGATTGGGGCGAAATTCGTAAGATCGGGGCGCGGGTGACAGGTGAAGACTTTATTGATGCCAACGTGGATGCCGGATTGAATTCAATCGGGCAGGAAGGTTGGGAGTTGGTCAACGTTTACGTTGACGGCTTTGCCATGCATCGTACCAATAAAGGCGAGGAGTTGTTGTCCAGTAGTCGCTACGTTAAATACACCTTCAAACGTCCAGCGGCAGAATCATAAATTCAAACACCAAGAGGAAATGATTGGCAGTCGGTGACGGGAATTCACAAGCTACCAATCATTTTTTCTTATGGTTAATGATTTCCTTGATGTCCGCGAAAAGAATCTTGGTGATCTGCCCATTGGAACCCAGCAGCTTGACGGCAGGTTTACTGAACGGCTGCGTGCTGCGAAGATTGTCAATCTTCCCGCGCAGGCTGCGACCATCGAGAGTGATGATCTCAACATCGTCACTGTCAAACATTCCCTGTAATTTCTCCATCATCGAGAAAAAATCGTTCACGGTTTTTCTTCCTCCTGTAAAAATTCGCTTCGCCAGCCGGCTACGACTTCCGCCAGAATAATTCAATTCAATCCGCACCAACGGCTGATTACGGTAATAACGGCCAACGCAGTTTCCTTGGGCGCGCTTTCAAGCGCCTTGTCAGGTGCAATCAGCAAAAACGCCGCTTGCACTCCGTTGTAAACGAAATGCATGGCCACGCAGGGTAGCAACGATTCGGTCCAGGCGCGCAACAGGGTCAAAATAAAACTAAGCGTGACAATCACCGTGATCGCGGCCACGCTGCCCCAGTATTGCGGCACGTGAACCAACGCAAAAATAAACGTGGCTAGTCCCACGCCAAAAGCTTTTCCGCCCAGCCGCTCAGCCGCCGAGTACAGCACGCCGCGATAAACCACCTCCTCCACAATCGGTGCGGCCAGAACAGCCAGCACGACGACCATCACGCGAACCGACAGACCCAGCTTCAGCACCTTTTCCAACTCTGTTTCCCGATGAGGAAGCAGCTTGGACAAAAGTATCGCCACGCCATACATCAACGCCGCCAGTGCCACCGCATGCACCCATCGGAATTGCGTATGCCAACGCCAGCCTAGCGTTCGCAGAAAAGGTTTTTTGCCGAAGCGCGTGACATACATCCAACTCCCTGCCATCGCGGCAAGCTGCATAACGAAGGTCAATATCAACGACAGAATGGCGAGACCGCGCGTGATTTCCACTTGCGGAATCGGTTTATGCATCAGCCAGAGCGCCAAGCGAAGCGCTGCATCCAGCCCCAGCAAAAATGCTCCGCTGATTCCCCAAATCAGAAAAGCCCAAAACATATCCAGCCATGGCGAGCTTGAAGTTTCCGGGTTTGAGGCGGACGACAGGGCTTCCGCCGGAACCGGGAGCAATGTTTGGCAATGCGAGCAAATGGTTCCCGGAGCAGGCTCAAGCGTGTGGCCGCAAGCGGGGCAAGATGTGATAATGGAAAACATAAGATTTAACCTTGCTGGAATCCACGCGCTGCCAACAACAGCGCGATGATCGTTTTTGAGTCTTCGATTTCTCCGCATTCAGCCATTCGCACGGCTTCGGCC
>CAZRXE010000613.1:0-4201 GCA_964603695.1 uncultured Heliomicrobium sp. | reverse complement strand
ACCTCTTTCGATTCCTCCATGGCGGCAATCAACGCGCGCAACCTGGCGATATCCGGTTTGGCCGCGCGCTCCGCCGCCAATTCGCCCGCCAGCATTTCCAGCGCCCGACGCACCTCAAAGGTCTCGGCCAATTCGCGCGGATTCACCCGGCTGACAAACGTGCCGCGTTGCGCCTGCACATCCAGCAAGCCTTCGGTTGCCAGTCGCGCAATGGCTTCTTTGACCGGCATCTTCGAGACTTTAAGCCGCTCGACCAGTTCGCCCAGATCGAGCCGTTCTCCGGGCTGCACCCGCCCCCTCAGAATTTCGCCGCGCAGGTAAGCGTAAATCTGATCGCTCAGGGTCGCGCGATTGACCACGAATTCATTTGAGCTTCTCATAATTGACATGTCTGATTTTTGGTAACTGATATATTAGATGCCAAAATATAAAAAAAGCGCCGGTTTCGTCAAGCCGGCGGCGCGAATTTCTTTTAGTTGTAGATAAGAGTCGCGGTCGCGTTGCAGGCTTCGCCAGCGGTGAGGCGCACCCAATGCGTGCTGAAGTCTGCTGTGAATTCGTGATGCGCGTATCCGCTGTCATTCACAGCGAGATTTCGATGCGTCGCCCACGTGCCGTCGCCGAGAAGGTCTACTTCGATTTTGAAGCGCACGGATTTGTCAGCCCTGAGGTGCAGCACTTTCTTGTCAAAACCATTCATCAAAAACGGATCGGAGGCCTCACCCGCTTTCACCTGTTGTTTGATCCCAACTCTGCCCAAGCCTGCTGGTTTGCCCATTTTCCACAAATCATCTACCTGTCCGAACCACAATCCTGTTTGTGGCTGCCCGAACGAACGATCAGTTTGGTCGCCCCCCAGCACAAACAATCCGCGCCAATAACAAAAATCCGGCACGATGCGCAAATGCTTGCTGATCGGGCGAATCGGCAAAATGACGACCGTCACAAATCTGCGCGGGCAATTCGTAAAAAATGCCGTGCAAGTCCATCAGAAAGCGTTCGGTCTGCGCATCGCGGATGCGCATCTATTCAGTGTTCCAGGCGTGATCGAAGGTTTGAGCGCCTTTCGGCAGGCGATAGGTCAGCCACTTTTCTTTGGCAAACACCTTCAAGATGGCCGACGCCTGATCCCAGCCCGTGGCGAAAATCGGATTCCCATAAGTTTCCGCCGACCAGTGCTTGCCTGACACTTCGACAAACGGTTTTCGTTCGAGAATTGTCCATGTCTTGCCGTCCCATTCGGCCAAACGGCCTGATGCTTCCTGCCCCAGATAATCAGCTTTGTAATAAGAATTGTTTGCCACGACCACGCGCCCGTTCGCGCTGAACGCGGCTTTGAAATAGACGCGGCGTTGATGTCTGGTTCTTCGACTAGATTGAAAAGCTGTTTGACGGCGAGCAGCTTCAGGTCCACTTCGTAAAACTCGACTTCCATCGCCAGCATATAGACTTTGTCTTCGGGATCGGTCAGATGCTTTATCGTCGCGGTCAGTCGCGCATTCCTGATCGCGTCAATCGTGCGTACGTTGCCTTTGGTGTCAATCACGTGAGGGCCGAGAAACGCCTGATTCGACGGATTGTGAATGTACCGATTCGTGAACGTGCCGACGACCGAAGCCGGATGTTTGTGCATCTGCATCTTTTCAAGCCAATACAGTCAGGTAACTTCACCGCGAATGTGCGCGACATAAGCCACAAACCACAGCCGATACGCTCGCGGCAACGACGCGCCGATGCCTGCTTCGCTGCGGTTTTCGTGTCCGGTATCAATGGCGATTTGCAGTGAAGCTCCGTCAATGAAAACCGGCGGGGCTTCGCTTTGTTGCGCCAGCGCAAAACCAGCCGACAGCACCAAAATCGCATAAGCGCAAAAGTTACGAAGAATCATTTTGATGCCTTTTCTGTGAATTAGCGCATTTGCCCGCTGAAAGTTTCGTTGAACAATCCGGTGCGTTCTTTGGCAGCGACTTTGACGCGGTTGCCGTCGAAAGTCAGTTGCAACCGATGCGTGTTGGTATTGGCAACTTCATCGTATTCCAGCACGAAGCTGCCGTCGCTTTCCCAATTGCCCTTGAGCGCCACGGGCAGCCCGACGATACCGTCGCCACTGAAACGCGGAACGCCGTCCAAGCCCACGGCGCGAGTTTCCGTCACTGTCTTGTCGCCGCGAACTTTGGCCGACAAACCCCATTGATATTGCTTCAATGCCGTTTGGAATTGCAGCGTTGTGGTGGCCGTCGCTTCGCCCGCACGAAAGCTGAGCGAGAGCGTTTTCAAACCCAGCCAGTTCTTTTCGAGTTCAAAGGTCTTGCCCGAAATCGCCTGCGCTACACCGGGCAGCGCAGCGACGGCTTGCGGCGTGGGCGCTTTGGCAACGGCTGCAATTGCTGCGTTCAGCCGCGCCAATGCCGCAGGATTTTCCGGCAAGGCTTGATCGGATTTGAAGGCCGCCAACACCTGTTTCATAAACTCGCCCGAACTGAAGCCGCCGCCGTTGAAGACAACCACAGCGTTTTTCGACGGCAGTACGCTGATTTGCTGGCCACCGCGCCCGCTGGCTTCAAACGCGACAAGGCCGCCATTGGTCGGCACGCGCCAACCGTAGCCGTAATCGCTGCTACCTGCGCCGCCGGTTTTGATGTGCGAGCGTGTGGCTTCTTTGATCCAATCTCCGGGAACAAGCTGTTTGCCTTGCCAGCGTCCGCCATCCAAAAACAATTGGCCCAACTTGGCCATATCGCGCGGCAACAAATGCAGATTACCGAATCCGTGGCTGACCTGTTGCGCGTCGCGCGGCCAGATCAGGTTTGTGATGTCGAGCGGCGCAAACAGGTTTTTGCGGGCGAACGCTTCGGCGTTCATTCCGGTGCGTTGTTTCAGCGCGGCGGACAGCAAATGCATGCCGCCGCTGCAATAAACGTAATTGCCGCCCGGTTCGGCGACCATCGGCAGGTCGAGCATAAATTGCGTGTTGTCCGCCGCGCTCAGCATTTCCCACAAAGTAGGCTCGCCCGCCTGCGCTTTGCAGGCCAGACCGGAAGACATCGTCAGCAAGTGCTTGACCTGCACGCGCTGCTTGCGTTCATCAACGTTGGCCACGTTGCGCCCCGCAAACAGCGAAAGCATCGGTTGGTTGACCGATTCGATCTTGCCTTGCGCAATGGCCAGGCCGATCAGTGTTGCCGTGATCGGTTTGGTGACGGAAGCGATGTCGTGCGGTGTCTTGCCGTCATAAGGATAAAAATAGCTTTCAGCGACCAGCTTCCCATGTCGAACAAGCAGAAAGCTGTGAATGACCAAGCCGCGTTGGCGCGCTGTTTCGATGGCTTCGGCCAGCACTGCCGAATCCACGCCTTGCGATTCGGGTGTTGCCGTGCGCCAGTTGCCGTGCGCTTGATTGGCGGCTTGTTGCCGTGGACTGAATAACAGCGTTACCGATACCGCCAGTGCGAGCAGGCAAAAACTTCGATTGGGTGAACGCAAACTTTTCTTCCTCCGGTCATTCGATCTTAGAGTTCCAATCGTCCGTCCGAAACGGCGCGGCTGGAAGACCTTCTTTGTTATACAGATTGCAGCGTGGTGAGTTTGCCCAGCCGTAGCGTACTGCCACAGGCTTGGGCACGGCTGGATTGTTGATAATTACAATGTCACCGTCAATCTTTGCCGTTGCCTCCGCCCATTGGCGATCTTCGCCGGCAACATAAAAGCCAATCAATTTATCCGAGGGTAAGGGCGCAACGCCCGGCGCAAGCCACGGTGATTGCCCAATGGTCAGGCCGCTTCCGGTTTCGCCAAAACGCACGCGGATTTTGTTGCCTTCGATGGAAAAGCCCTTAAACAGCGGCCCTGAAGCCACAAGCTTTTGTCCGTAAACGTCGCGGCGCGCCAGCAGCGCCAGCCGGTTGCCAACGTCGAGTTTATTGGTCGGATGCACATCTTTCGGATTGCCGACATCAATCGTGATGGCCATGCTGGTGCGCGGCTCGCGCAAGGTCAGAGTCTGCGCTTCACGCAACCACGGCCAACCGCTTGGCGCAACGGGCGCAGTGTCTTCGCCAAATGACGGCAACTGCACGAACAGAAAATGAAATTCCGTGCCCCAGTGTGCGCGCCAGTCCTGAATCAAGCGCGGAAACAGCGTGCGATATTCCAAACCCGCGTTGCCGTTGGCTTCGCCCTGATACCAGATGACGCCGCGCAG
>CAZRXE010000612.1:0-2692 GCA_964603695.1 uncultured Heliomicrobium sp. | reverse complement strand
CCCCCCCCCCCCCCCTAACGGTTTAAAAAAAATTTGCCCTAATAAAATAATTTGGGGGGGCGGGGGGCCCGGGGGCAGGGGCCGAAGCCGCCTGAGCAAAATGCTCAGAAGCCGGCTGATGCTGCCGCTGCCAAACCGTCTGCTGCGAAAGGGCCGGAACCTGTTCGGATTGATTTCGACGGCATAGATCAGCGCATTGTCGCTTTGCCGATTCCGGCGCGCGCCTTCGCGGATTTGCAGGTGGGCAAGGCCAACACGATTTACCTGCTCGAAGCTCCGCCGGTGGATGTGGCTTCGTTCGCGCCGACGCGGTTTACGGTTCACAAGTTCGATCTGGAAAAGCGCAAGTTCGACAAGGCGCTGGACGGTGTGGGCGCGTTCGTAGTGGCTGCCGGCGGCGACAAAATTTTGTATCAACAAGGCTTCGCCAATTGGTTGATCGCCAACGCCGCAACGCTGGGTTCGCCGTTGCCGCCGGGAGCGCCGGGCGGGCCGAATCTGCTGAAGACTTCGGAAATGGAAGCCCACGTTGACCCGCAGGCCGAATGGCGGCAGATGTTCAAGGAAGTCTGGCGCGGCGAACGCGACTTCTTCTACGACCCGAACGCGCACGGTCTGGATTTGAAGGCGATGGAAAAGCTTTATGAGCCTTACGTGAAAGCCGTCGCGCATCGCAGCGATTTGAATTACCTCTTCCGCGAAATGTGCAATCAACTGACCATCGGCCACATGTTCATCGGCGGCGGCGACACGCCCGATCCGAAGCGCGTGCTGGGCGGATTGCTCGGCGCGGATTACAAAATCGAAAACGGACGTTACCGTTTTGCCAAAGTCTTCAACGGCGAAAATTGGAACCCGCAACTTCGCGCGCCGCTCACCCAACCCGGCGTCAACGTCAAAGCTGGCGAATACCTGCTCGCCGTCAACGGCCGCGAACTGCGCGCAACGGATGAAGTCTTCAGCTTTTTCGAGAGCAAGGCGGGCAAACAGGTTGTCATTAAAGTCGGCCCGAACCCGGACGGCACCGCTGCGCGCGAAGTGACCGTCACGCCCATTGCCAACGAACAAGGCTTGCGCAATCTGGACTGGATCGAAGGCAACCGTCGCAAAGTGAGCGAACTTTCCGGCGGCAAACTGGCTTACGTGCATCTGCCGGACACGGCCAACGGCGGTTACATCAACTTCACGCGCTATTACTTCGCTCAGACTAACAAAGAAGGCGCGGTGATTGACGAACGCTTCAATCAAGGCGGCTATCTGGCCGATTACATCGCCGAAACGCTCAATCGCAAACATCTGAGCAACATTTACTTTCGCGAAGGTGGGCAGGACGTGATGTCGCCGAGCGGCGCGATTTACGGCCCCAAAGTCATGCTCGTCAACGAACTGGCCGGTTCGGGCGGCGACGCTTTGCCGTGGTATTTCCGCAAACTGAACACAGGCAAACTGGTCGGCAAACGCACCTGGGGCGGATTGGTGGCTTCCTTCCCGATGCCTATGTTGATGGACGGCGGCACTGTGCGCGCGCCGGACGCCGCCATTTACGGAACCAACGGCGAATGGGAAGTCGAAAACGTCGGCATTACGCCGGACATCGAAGTCGAATTCGACCCGGCAGCCTGGCGGCAAGGCCGCGACCTGCAACTGGAAAAAGCCGTCGAACTGTTGCTGGAAGAACTGAAGAAAAACCCTGCGCCGAAATCCAAACGTCCGGCCTTCCCGGTTTATCAAAGCCTCAATCCGGATGCTCCGGCGAGACAAGCGGTGCAAACCGGCAAGGCCGGTCGCCAGTGATTTGATTCGCCGGCGAGATAACGCAATCGCGCGCTGATTGCGTTATCTTTGCCGGCCAAAGGAGTGTTTATGAAAACCTACGATGTGATTGTCGAACCGCAGAACGGCCACTTTCGCGCGCTGATCCCGATGCTTCCGCAGATCGCAGTCGAAGCCGCCACGCGGGAGGATGCTGTTGTGGGGGCAAAGCTGGCCGCCGAGCGGTATTTGTCAAAAGTCGAAATCGCCACGGTTGAAGTGGATGAACAACTGCTTCAGCCGCCTCAAAGCGGTGTTGTTGAAGATGACCAGGCGCGAGAACGTGCGGAACTGATTGCGACGCTGGAACAAATGACACCGCAGACGGACTTGGGGGCCAAGTTGATTTCCCTGCGATTGCAGATGCTGCGTGAAGGCCAGCGCCTGCGTTCACTTGATGAAATCAATCGCGAGTTGGGAAGGGAAGGATATGCTGACGTTTCTTGATTCAAACGTGTTGATCGCCGCAGCCATAGGCAAAGGGAGGCATGCCCCACAAGCTGTTTTCTTTCTGAACGACCCAGCTCGCACCTTTGCTTCTTCGCCATTTGTTCGGCTGGAAACCTTACCCAAAGCGATCTTTCACAAACAAATTCAGGAAGTCGCTTTTTACGAAGCTTTCTTCAGCGCCGTCAGCCGGTGGGTTGCCGACTGCGAAACTATAATTGCAGAGGCAGAAAAGGCCGGCGGTCAGTTTGGACTGAATATGGGTGACGCTTTGCACATCGCCGCCGCGATGATGGTTGGGGCGGATGAATTCGTCACGGCAGAGCGTCCCAACTCACCGTTCAAAAACGTTCAAGGAATAACCATCATTTCGATCTACACGCCATAAGCACTGGCAAAAACCTAAAAGCAGACAGGCCGCAAGCCTGTTCCA